>CANJAW010000015.1:0-16374 GCA_947472215.1 Chitinophagaceae bacterium | reverse complement strand
TTTAGTTAGAAATACCCAGGTTTCTCCCTTCTTTGTACCGCTAATTCCTTCCTGGTATTTACTCATTATTTTATTCCATTCGTCAACCCTCGGATTATTTTCCATTGTTTTTGGATTGAGTTTATCCAAACTTTCACCTTTGGGTATACTGATTACCAATACCAGTTGACGACCATGTTTATAAATCAATAACTGTTGGAAACTGGCATTACAAAATCCTTGGGAAACTGCTGGCCATTTTTCAAATTGAGTAGCATGATAATTCAAATATTCCTTTTGCAATTTATCATCCGCCACCAGATTGGCGGTAAGTAAAATATGATCCCACTCGAGTGCATTATTTTTATCAGAACAATTCTTCCGAGTGAATTGATAAAACATGTCATAATAAACTTTTACCGTTGCCTGGGGAAAATTATTTTGTAATCTTCCTTGCAGCACTGTTACATCCTGTACCTTTCCAAATAGTACACAATGATTTTTCCATTGATAAATAACAGTAGTATCCATATTGTTTTTGAGTAAAATACTTTTCAGTTTTATTAGGTCAATCGCTTGACCTTCTTCAACGACTAATTCTATCACCTCACTTCTTTCTTCATTAACAGCAAGCCGATTAATCATGAGTGATTTGTCTTTTAAAAGCCATTGGAAGCTTGACTGCAAACCCGCTTCCCGCTTTATTTTTTCAGCAACCATCGGACCATTATGAATCCACTGGTTACCAGGCCCATTGGAATTTTGCAGATATTTAAGCGAGGGGGTCCAATTGTTATTTACTGTAATATAGGAAGACCCTTCATCCGTATAAAGATAAAACCAATGAGTTGGTAAATGAGCAAAGGGAGCCTTGTATATACTATCGATGTAATTTTCAGATATAAAAGAATTAGGCTGTGCACTCAAGGTATATATACCTGCACAATCATAATTATGTTTTCCAAAATGATGTATTTTATTTGCAATGATTTTATTATTTTTCATTGCATTGGCCATAGGACTCCATCCCCAACCCATACTGATAGCGGTATTAGCAACATCTTCAATTTCATTGTATTCAATCGTAGCATTACTCATGTACCCAGCACCAATTCCCACACAACTCCAATCTTCATTCGCAACATTGGTAACAAAATTGTTACTAATTAATATTTTATCACAAACTTCCCTTACATCCGTTGGATGATAAGGTAAATGAATCTCAGTAGCTTCATCGGAATATACACCCGCCAATATCGCTGTACCACCAATATCTTTGAACAAATTCCCTTTAGCATAACTTGTATGAACTGCTTTCTTATAATCCAAACCTGTTGAGGAGAGGTGCGTTAATTGACAATATTCAAATCCGATATTATCAGCGAAAGAAACCTGCACTGCAGCAGCAGGCCTGCCTACCCATGCCTGATTTTCCAATGTTTTACTATTTAGTGTACCCGGCTGCTTTAATCTATACGCATCTAGCATATACATACCTGCTTGGTGAGGTACATGACCGTATTTGGAAGGACGCAACCAGCTAGTATGTTGAAAAGAAATTCCCTTAAAATAAATATTTGAAACGGGATCATCGATGGATCCTTCAATTTTCACCAATGTTTCAATGGAAGGTGCAACTACCTTAGCAGTCAATAAATTTTCGCCATTTCGTGGCCAATAATAGATTTTATGTTTTGCAATATCCAAATACCATTCACCAGGCTCATCCAGTAAAGCCAGTGCATTCATCAAATAAAAGGGTGAATTACCCGTCTCTTTTGAAATCCATGGTGCGGGCCATGGATGTTCGCTTTGAATACGACTTTCTGGTTGATAAAAACTTAGCTTCGTACTATCTCCATGCACATCAAAAGACTTGATTCGTAAGATAGCAGTTGCCCACCATTGATGAATCATCATTTCAAGAAATGAACAATTTTTTAAATTCATTCTGGGAGTAGGTATCCAGCAGGTCTGCTCTTTTTTATTCCAGGAAAGGATGCGGTTCATTTGATCACCATTTTCATCCTTCGCTCTTATTGCTTTAGCATCATTCACCCAAAGTTGCCTGAATTCAAAATCCCTACTATCCAACAAGGGTACATCGGCTACCCAAATTTTCCCAATAGCTGGCTTAGCCAACCCTGCAATAGTAGTTGTTAATTTTGACCAATGATTGAGGGGAATCCCCCCACTGATTATAACTTGTTCTCCAGATGCAGACTCAATCCAGGTAGGACTTTCTGATGTACCTGCATCTTCCGGTCGGATAAATATAGTTTCATCTAAAAAATAAACACCCCCTCTTACAATGATATGGATACCATTTTTCAAAGATGGGTCTTTCAATCTGCGCAATTCACGAATCTGCCGCAATGCACCTTGTAGGGTAGCTTTAGGTGTTTCAATTTTTCCATTATTTGAATCAGCACCCTTAATGGCTACATAAATTTGCCCAATTCCAACATGTGGAAAAAAGGAAATAAACACTATAAAAAAGAAAAAAAGCAAGCGTTTTGTCATAACCAAATTATACATGATAATTTATTGTAAATGCAATTAAAACAAGTAGGTAAATGTATAACAGTGATAGCCCTCAAAAAAGGGAACTATTTACTATTGTGATGGATTATTTCACTATTTTGTTGACCATCATTGGATGCGCACTAAGAAGAATTTTAATTTAGAATAAAAACTGGCGTGAGGCAGACAAAAATGAATTTTTATTGAAAAACGGATTTCAGAAAGGCTGTATTTGCCCCATAATTCCCCTTCACATCTTTCGGTTTTGAGGCATCCCTGCTTCGTTCAATTACTAACCAGCCGGTCCAACCGATTTTATCAAGGGTCTTTTTAACCTTATTCATGTCTATTTGCCTGTCATTCTGCAACCAAACACTATCCTTATTGGTACAATGAATCATACATATCCGGTTTTTACCAAGAATTTTAATTTCTTTGACCAGATCCCTTCCTTCCTTTAATGGATTAGAAAAATTGAAATAGATCTGGATGTTTTTTGATCCGATTTCTTTCAAAAGTTTCACTTCATCGCGAGCAGCCAATGCCGTTTCTATACCAATCACTACCCCCGCTTGCTTCGCCATACTACCGGCTACCCTTAGTCGCGCAATAACGGAATCCCTTACTTCAGGATTTTTTTTCAAATCACATTGTACACCCAATGGAAGAAAAGCGACTTTTACATTCATCCACTTCATTGTTTGGATACAATCCTGGATAGACTGTATGTATTCCGTTCGATTACAGAATGATTGGGCATAATAACCAGTCATTGCTAGGGAAAATAACTCAATATTCAATTCCTTTGCTTTTGCCATAAACTGATTTCGAATACTATCAACCAGTAATTGATTGTCAAAGGTGGTCCGATTGCCCAATCCACCCATATCCACTTCCACTCCATCGGCTCCAATCTGTTTAGTTAAAGTAAGGGCACCAAGTTTTTGCCTTTTCAATAACATCAGGTCAATCAATCCAATTTTATACCGCTGATCTTTTAATGATTGGGCCTTAATAACTTCAGAACATTCGCACAAAAAAAACAGGTTTAAAATAATGGCTAGCTGAAGGCGTTTATAATTCATAAATAATTTACTTTATCAAAGTATTGGTTAAAAGAAAATATCCGTTAAGGGTAATTAGTTTTTTATAGCTTTGGCAAATACTATTTCCAGCTGGGCAAACCCTTTTATAGCATAGGCAGGCAATTTTTCTCCCTTATCGCCAAAGACAAACATGGCCTCTTCCTTTTCTATCGTAATGGCAGATTCATCAATAGCACCAGTTACAGACTGAATGGCTTTTAAATTTAAATTCAAATGCTTGGCAAAAAATTCATAAACAGCGATTCGTTTATTGATACCAAAATCATGTTTTTCCATGGGTAGATGAACATTTTCTACATTTCCCTGCTGGTTATAATAGCCATACATTTTTTGTAAATAAAGGAAGTCGTGGAGAGGCATTTTATCTGTCCAGTCGCCTCCGTCACTTACCAGCAACTGAGGCCTTGGTGCTGCCATAGCGGATAATTCCACATTATTGGTTCTGGCTCCACAATCATGAACCGGCATACCACTTTCGCAAGGACAACCGCCATAAAAATAGGAAGACAAAGATACAACAGGTGCACTTACTTTTATTCTGTCATCTATAGCAGTCATCAATACAGCATGTGAACCAGCACCAGATCCACCGGTTATGGCTACCCGATTTGTATCCGCATCATTTTGGGAAAGCAAATAGTCTAGAATTCGGATGCTGCCCAACACCTGAATGGTCATTGAAAGACTTCTCCGATGATCTTCCCCTTTAAATTGAAGCAACGATTCGCCCCAGGCAAATAAATCGTAACTAAACGCCATAGCTCCCATCTTAGCCAATGCTGCACAGCGGTATTGGCAATCTGGTCGGTAACGCTGTTTTTCCCAATGCCCATCAGGATTCAATATCACTGGAATTTTTCCTTTGAATTTAGTTGGTTTATACAATGAACCATTGATGAACAACCCTGGCAATATTTCAATGGCTAAATTTTCAATTGTATAGCCATCCATCATTCGCTTGCCCGTTACAATTGGTTTTGAATGAGGTGCGGCAGGTAAATGTGCTAATTGTAAAGCCTCCATTAAACAAGGCTTTATTAATTGTTTACGAACTTCCCAATGTTCACGATTATCATATTGCGATGCAATTCTGTCCAACTCAGCCCAACCATCCGCTACTTTCCATCGATAATATTCATAATAACTTAATTTGTACAAATTGTCCTTTTCCTTTTTAACTTTTAAATCCAACGGAGCCAGCACATTTTCCAACGTTACCTCAGGATCAGCACGATACCTCCATGCTGCATAGTTCACCCATTTATGAGCCACCATAGTATCTGGATATTTGATTGTAATGCCATATTTTTTTGCAATATCATTCAGCACCTCTTTTAATGGTTGAACGAATGCATTATCTGAATTAGACTGTGCATGACAAAAAATCGGATTGCCAAGAATTCCAAAAAAAATAATCCACTGCAAAACCATACGAATCTTCAATAAATAATTGAATCGATTCAATTGATTCAAAAAAAAACTTTTTCTATTTTCCATGTTAATTTTTTAATTATTTCTATTCGCCTTCCAACTGCTGTACAATAGATTTTTTTCCAAAACTGGCTTGGGATAAAACAAACTCGCAATATAGCCTACTATCAGTACTACCAAATGACTATACACTCCTAGCATTAATTTATGATGGGTAAAATTAAATTTACCCAAATCAATCAGCAACCTCGGATGGTTTAATCCTACTGGTGTAGAAGTAAGTAACGCATACCCAGTAAATATAATACAAGTGATGATACCAATGTTAATTCCTTGCCTGTTGGCTCTAGCACTAAAAAGTCCCAATAAAAATATACCCACAATGCCCCCAGAAAAAATTGCATAGAGCGTAAATACCACGCCCAATACCCCCTCATTACCAATGTATAAATACATAGCACCAATCAAAATAGCCAATACGCCAGATACTACGACAAATGACTTACTAGCAACTAAATATTGTTGGTCGCTTTTACCAGGTTTTATTTTTTTATAATAATCCTCCACCCCTACAGCTGCCAGCGAATTCAAATCGGCACTCAAACTGCAAATGGCAGCTGATATTAGTGCAGCTACAATAAAACCAACAATTCCTGTTGGCAACTGCGTCATTATAAAATGGGGAAATACTGCACTGGCAGTAATACCTTGAGGCAACCCTTGTTGTTGATAAAATACAAACAAGGCGGTTCCTATAAACATAAACATGGTCCAAATTGGAATCGTTAACAAGATGCCCATCAAGGAAGCCTTAATGGCAGACTTATCCGATTTAGCTGAAAGATATCGCTGCACAACGGTTTGATCAGTACCATATTTTTGGATGGCGTAAAAGGCACCATTAATGACCATCACAACCAAAGTGAGTTGGGTGAATTTAAAATCATATGGACCAAAGCCAGTCCGGTTATTTTCTGTTGCCACTTTTATCGCTTCAGGAAGCCCCCCTTTTATACCATTCAATAACATTCCCAAACAAATAATCCCACTTGCGAACAACATAAAGCCTTGAAAAACGTCCAACCAGATCACCGCCTGCATTCCCCCTTTTAAATTTACGATCACCAAAACAAAACCTACCAGTCCTAGAATTATAAATTGATTAATGTCCGTCATTTTATTAATGGCAACCGCGATTAAGAATAACACAGTACCCATTCCAGCAAACTGCCGTAAAATAAATGAGGAAGAACTGTAATAACGGGCAAAACTCCCGAATCTTTTTTCAAAATATTCGTAAGTACTAAGGCCAATCACTTTTCGAAACAGAGGCACTATAAACCATATAGTACCAACTAAAATTATGGGAACCATTAAACCCTGAACCAGCAATATCCAATTACTTGTAAACCCTTGTGCTGGATAACCTAAAAAAGTAACACTGCTAATCAAGGTAGATAGCAATGACAAGCCCAGTGCCCAGGAAGGAAAATTGCCCTTGGAAAGAAAATAATTTTCAGTAGTGGTTTGCTGATTGGCAAACCTAAAGCCCAGGTAAAGGGTTATGCCCAACACAATGAGTATGATACAATAATCAACAGCGTGTAAATGATTCATTAGCGTTATCGTTGATTGAAACAATTCGGCATGAACCGAATCGATTTAATTTATAAATACAATTCCCTGATTTGCACAGGAAGTTCATAACTTCCCGGCTTTACAGATACATAAAAATCATTCGTTCTCATCCGAACAACTCCTCTTTGGAGCTCATTCAACGGTAACATGTTTACAATTCCAAGCTCCTGTAAGATGGCAGCTGCCGTTGATCCCCCTTCAATAAACAATTCTTTTACACCGAATCTTTCTACAACTTTTTTTACTGCTTTTGCCATTGTAATCCTTAGCAACAATGCAGCAATATCGGATGGCACCGACAAAGCATCCATTGCTATCACTACCCTTTTTTGTTCAATTAACATTCTGCCTACATTCTTTATCCACGGCTCATCATTTTCATCACCAGATTGAAGCATTGATTCAGGTAAATAAGCAACACAATTCGATTCAACAGCAATCTTGCTGATTAGTTCCTCACTTTTTTTAAAAGCTGTTCCACTCACATAAATATGGGGCGACAGCAAAACAGCACCCGGTAAGGCGAGGGATTTAAATCTTTTATCCAGCAGTGCCGTATAAAAATCTCCTGCACCGGCCAATACCCAATCATCTTCTGCCTTTACAGCCCAATCGATGCTATCCTTTTCCTTATTAGATTCGCCAATCACAATACCCTTAATGGGCAAGCTATCTGTAGTTTTCTTGATTACTACTCCCTCCTGCATACCCAACAATTCAAGTATAAAAGAATTGGTAATGGGATATTCCGGATCGGAAGAAAAACTCGTTTCATCAATTTTTTTTCCGTCAATAAAATACTCGCCATTATAAATTGTTCTACCCAATGATGGATTGGCAGCAATCACCAACGCTTTATCGAATCCACTATGTAGCATTTGTACTTTCAATTCAGCCAATACATGACCTCGAAAAACAGAGTCGATTTTTTTGTAAATAAACAAGGGATTTAAACGTAGGGCCGCTTTTACGCTATCGGCCGTAATCTTTACTGCATCCGTTCGATTCATCGATCTACTATCAGTACACACGATCAATACATCTGCATTCATTTCAACAATAGCAGAAAGTGAAACTTGCACCTTCAAACCATAACGCAAACTAATACCCGCTAGCTCAGCAGCTCCTGTAAAATCATCTGCTATAACGACTATTGGCCTTTTCATAGAAGATTTTATTGAATATTTTAATTTTATTTACACAATTTATTTCACCAATATACCGTTGCAATAATCACCTAAAGTGAGTCATTGTAGCTACTCAATTGAACCGCACTTTCAATTGCAAGTACCATTGCGTCATGGCTGGCGATTCCCTTTCCGGCAATTTCCAGTGCAGTACCATGGTCTACAGAAGTACGAATAATGGGCAGCCCCATTGTGATATTCACTCCTTTTACACTATCCATTTGCTTCATTTCTGCGTTCCATTTAAAGCCAGCAAGTTTAAAAGGAATATGTCCCTGATCGTGGTACATGGCTACTACCCCACCATAAGCACCTGTATTGGCCTTGGCAAATAAAGTATCTGGAGGTATCGGCCCTTCCACGTCATACCCCAACAGCTGAGCGGCTTTAACGGCTGGTAATATCTCCAACTCATCCTCAGTACCAAACAACCCATTATCCCCTGCATGCGGATTTAGCCCCGCCACGCCAATTTTTAAATTTGTTTCCCCTAATTGCTTCATCCCATTTTGCAATAATTCTATCACTTGAAGTATTCTATCTTTCTTTACCAAATCACAAGCCTGCCGTAAGGATACATGGGTACTCACATGTATCACTTTCATATTATCTTCCACCAGCAACATTGCATATTTTTTGGTATTGGTATAGTGAGCATAAATTTCGGTATGCCCAGCAAAATGATGACCAGCCAGATTGATAGCCTTTTTATTAATAGGCCCAGTTACAGTAGCTGCAACTTCTTTTGCTAAAGCAAGTTCTATCACTTTTTTAATCGCTTGAAAAGAAGCTTCCCCATTCATGGCAGCTATCTGCCCCAACACCAGCTGATCCATTTCCACATTATTCAAATCGTATACATCTATGGAGCCGAAAATAAATTTTGCATCCGATACTAAATGAACAGAATGAATGGTAGCATCCAAATGAAGTAAATCAATGATTTGCTGAAATACTTTTGCATCTCCTACTAAAATCGGTCTACATATTGAATAAATTTTTTTCTCAAGTAATGCCTTAACTGCAATCTCAGGCCCAATACTTGCCGGATCGCCCATGGTAATTGCTATGATTGGTAATAAATTCATTGCTATTTTAGATTTCTTTGAATGATTGAATTAATTTCTCTTTTTCCACTTCTGAAAGTGGTTGTAAGGGTGGCATTACAATTGATTCACATAAATTTGATTGATTCATTAATACTTTTAGAGCCCACAAACTTTCACCCAATGTTTTCCCACCTTGATACAGATTTCCATAAAGATCACTTAACCGCTGCATCTCATATGCTCGGGAAATATCACCTACTTTCACGGCAAGTAACATTGCTGAATATATTTCCGGAACCAAATTCCCTGTACTAGGCACCAATCCATCACTGCCCCCAATAAGTGCGACTGCCGACTTTGCCGCCCACCCGAGAAAATGAGCAAAATCACTTCTATCCTTCCATAAAGCAAGTGACTGCTGTAATCGTTCATCACTGCGCTCAGAGTCTTTAGTTGCAATAATATTTGGATGAAAGCTTAATTCATCAATTACTTGCAAAGGAATACTCATATGCGTAGTAGCAGGAATATTATAAATCACCATAGGTAGGGAGATCGAATCAGCCAAATATTCAAAATATTTTTTCATCTGGCTTTCATTCAAAGTATAATATCCAGGTAAGGTAACAGCCACTATATCAACCCCATTATCCGCACATCTTTTCGAAAATTCTATTGACTCAGTCAAAACATTGGAAGATATGCCGGCATATAAAATAGAACCAGGCTTTTTATACTTAGCAGCCGATAGTAAGTACTCATTTTTTATCGCCATAGACAAAGAAGCGGACTCTCCGGTAGTGCCAAGTATAAAAGGTGAGATAGCATGCAGGTAAAATCTGGTAAATAATTTTTCTACCGCTAAATCATCAAGTTTATAATCTTTAGTTAGCGGTGTTATTACAGGAACGATGATTCCCCCAACCTTTAGGCTTTTATCTATTGACATTACTGATTGATTGTACAATTTGTTTTAAAAATCCATATTTAATAGGCAGCTGTAAAAATTTCAATTGCAGCTTCTTCCGTAATCTCTCTAGGGTTATTTTTCAATAAGCGTTGAATCTTCAGTGCATCCTTAGCCAATTGTGGAATAGCAGATTCAGCAACCCCTACTTCTCTTAACGTAGATGGAATTCCACAATCTTTGATAAGTTCCCTTATTTTTTGAACACCTGCGTAGGCTGTTAATTCATTGGTACTTTGCTTTTCACAACCGATTGCTAAAGCAACCGATGCATATCGGTTAACCGCTGCCGGTATATTGTATTCCATCACATAAGGCAACATCAATGCATTAGATAAACCATGTGGCAAGTGAAACGTACTTCCCAAGGGATAGGATAATGCATGGACTCCTGCTGTATTTACAGGTCCCAAACAAAAACCACCCAACAGACTTCCCATGGCAACTTTTTCTCTTGCGTCGATATTTTGTCCATCTGTTACCGCCGTGACAATATTTTCAGCAATCAACCTCATTCCTTCAAAAGCAAACATATCAATAAAGGGTTGGGCGAATTTATTGGTATATGCTTCTAAGCAATGGGTTAAAGCATCTAATCCTGTAGCAGCGGTTAATGCAGGAGGAAGTGATACAGTCAGTAACGGATCAACATAAATAATATCCGGAACAAGGAAAGGACTGATAATACCCTTCTTCTGGTTATCGGAATCGTCCACCAATATCGCATTGGGAGAAGCTTCACTACCGGTACCTGATGTAGCAGGCACACATATTAATTTCTTCTTTCTTCCCTTTAATAAGCCTATCCCTACATAATCAGCAAGCACTTGGTCATTTTCTAACTGTGCAGCCACCAATTTTGCAATATCCAGTACACTTCCTCCACCAATGCCAATTACTACATCAGGATTAAAGGGAGCAACGGCTAGCATTAGCTTTTTAAAATCAGCAAACGTAGGTTCCTGCAGGATGGAGGTATCAACCAATACCTCCACATTTTTCATTTCAAGTGCAGCAATAAAACCTGCAATGGCTCCTTTCAATGGAGTAATGGTGGCAACAAAAACCTTAGATCCGTTCAATGCCAACACTTCCTCTGCCAATTGTGAAATTGTCCCATTTCCAAAAACCAATTTACCGGGAAAAAATATTTTTAAAGGGTTTTCTTGTAACATTGTAAAATAAATTAAATAGCAGGGTCAAGATGAACTTTAGGCAACAGTAATGAACCTATATCAACTGGTTTAATCTCTAGACGCTGGCACCAATCCAAAAAACTAGCATGAACTTCATCCAGCGTTTGTTTCTGGATCGGTGTTAATTCCAATGCAGTTGCACGGCTAATTGTTCGAATAGGCAAACCACGTTTTCGTAAAAAATATTTTGCACTCATAGGATAAGCGATGTGAATCAAAGGATCAACCCTGCTTATTTCAGATTGCAACCATTTTACCTGCTCCTGTTTATCTGGATTGGTAGCATTGTTTACCATCCACACCAGTATTTCAGGATAGAAATTTCCAGAGATAGACGACATTCCTTTTGCACCCATTTGTAAACTGTACATCGCATTGGGAGAATGTGCATCAAAGAACTCCAGTTGATTTCCTGTTGACTTTAATATGTCAATTTTGGATTTCACTTGTTCCAAATCAATGGACGTGTCTTTATGATAAACCAATCGATTGGCACTTAGCAGTTTTTTAAAAACATCCGGTACAATAATTCTTTTATAAGGGGCAGGACATTCATACATTCCCAAAGGAATATTTCCGGTTAAGCTAAACATCTTTTCAAAATTCCTTAATAAGATATCATCGCTATCCTCTACATTGGCGTAATGTCCGGTAATCAATATGACCGCATCGATACCCGTATCGTATATTTTTTTGGTAAACTCCGCTTTATCCTCCACCGTTAATCCAAATGAACCTGTAGCAACCACCGGCACTCTACCATTTACATACTTTACGATATATGCTGTTAGTTCAAGCCTTTCATCTTCTGTAATACTATACATTTCACTACTCAGGCAATTTGCAAAAAAACCTTTTACCCCAGCAGCAAGATAAAAGTCTACCAAGTTACTCACCACATCAAAATCTACCTTTGCCTTCACATTAAACGGCGTTATCATTACCGGAACGAATTTTTTGTCGCTCATATTCATTTCTTTAATTGTTTACTGATAAAATTAATTAATTCGTACCCCCTATAAATGTATTATTCTACTATTGTGCTGTAACATTTTACTGTTTAATCTAGGGCAACCCGTTTTCTTTCCCACAGTTTTGTAAGCAGCAAACCAGATAAAAAAATCGACAGGGTACCCACTACTATGATCATATTTTTATGCATTGGACTTTTTAAAAACTGATAATCTCCTGTAATTTTTCCAGAAAAAGTCATCCATAAAATAACAACAATTCCAATAATTGTAGCTGTTACTGCTTCAGCATTTTTAGCCTTACGGCTGATTAATCCCAATAAAAAAAGGCCCAACATACCACCTGCGAAAATTCCTGAAAGCTCCCACCAAACATCGAGTAAACTCTTAGAGCCAATCATTGCCAGCCCTGTACACAAGCCAATAATCCCAAACACTACAGTGGAAACATGCAAGGAAAATAATTGCTGTTTATCTGAAATAGTAGGCCTAAAATATTTTTTATAAATATCCATCGTAAAAACAGTGGCAGAAGCATTCATGTTTGAGCTAATGGTACTCATAGCAGCAGAAAGGATTGCAGAAATAATCAATCCCAATAGTCCGGCAGGCACCTGACTGACCATGAAGTTGGGCAATACTTTATCCGCATAATCGGCTGGCTTTAATGATGCTGCTAATTCACTGATTTGAATTGAACTGCCCGTATTACCTAGTTTTTCCGCAGCTACCTGTAATTTCACTGGATCAATCAGCACAGGATGAACTTGGTAAAATGCATACAAGGCTGCCCCAATTATAAAAAACAATAGGGATGCTGGAACATACATGGCAACACATAACCAAACTGATCTACTTGCCTGCTTGGTAGATTTTGCAGTATGATAGCGCTGAATATAATTTTGATCCATCCCAAAATTATTGAGGTTGATAAAAAACCCATACAATAATACAACCCAAAAAGTAGACTCAGTTAAATTGGGAGAAAGGCTTCCTAGGCTAAACTTATGGTCACTGGAAGCAATGGAAATTACTTTTGAAAATCCTCCCGGGACTTCTTTTACAATTAAAAATAAAATCAATACGGCACCCAGCGTTTTGATAATACCTTGTACTACTTCCGTCCAGATGACCGCTTCCATGCCACCTAATACTGTGTAGATAATAATACAAATACTCATCACAATCATAATGGAAGCCATCGAAAAACCGGTCAATGCCTGAAGCGTTAGTGCCATTCCAAAAAATATGGACCCCATTCTAGCAAACTGTGTCAGCAAAAAGCAAATGACTGCATAGGTTCTAGCCCATGGGCCGAACCTTTTTTCCAAATGCGTATAGGCGGATATTTCACCAGAACTTCTATAAAATGGAACAAAATATTTTGAGGCTATCCATGCAGCAACAGGCATTGAAAGGCTAAATACAAAAGCATTCCAGTTGCCTCCAAAGGCTTTTCCGGGCACACCCAAAAATGTATTGCTACTCAAAAAAGTAGCATAAATAGACAGGCCAATTGCCCAGCCGGGAATTTTTCCTGAAGCACGGGTAAACTGATCCGTATTTTTATTTCGTTTGGAAAAATACACGCCTATCACAATCATCAAGATGAGATAGAAAAGGATGATGGCAATATCTAATTTAGGCAAGTTGTTCATTAGTATTGGTTCAGTGGTGAAAAATTAATCATCAGAAGCTTTGACAACTGTGCTCAAAATACCCGGCCACCTACCATTGATAATCGGTTTACCTTCAAGTTTAGCTGGATCGATCAGCACGTGCTTCACCCGCTCCCTCTTCCAAGTATACACAACGTGAACCATTCCATCTGAAGACTGGATAACGGAAGGGTAAGAATACTGACTAATCGGGGAATCCTCCAATATCAATGCTGCCTGCCAATTGATCCCATCCTTTGAAAATGCAACATTCAATGGCGTTCTTGGACCTTTGCCCCCTGGTAAATCAGCAGCAGGTTTTACATGATTGTATACCAATAATTGTCTTCCGTCTCGAAGGGTAACCGCATCTGTACCTGAATTATTATTAGGTAAAGTAGTTGCCTGCATTGGGCTCCAGCTTTTTCCACCATCCCTACTCCATGATTCATTGATAGTTCGGTTTTTACTCCTACACAACACCTGCATCCTGCCATCAGAATAGGTTAAAATACTTGGCTGAATAGCACTGGTAATCTTTCCATCATTAATAGGTCCCATTTTATACCAGGTCTTTCCTAAGTCGGGGGTAATTTCGAAATGAACCTTCCAGCCATCCTTTTCTGTACTAGAGGGACAGATCAATTTGCCATCTATCATCAGCGGTTTATTTTTTATTGGACCTAAAAAACCTGCGGGTAAGGCTTCCCGTTTGCTCCAAGTTTGGCCATTGTCTTTTGATCTCATCATCCAACCAGTCCAGCCCGCTACATTGGGCCCAATTTTATAAAACAACAATAACTCCCCGCCCTTTACTTGGTACAGCACCGGATTATAACAGGCAAACCGAGTACTATCATTAATAATACCGTCTGCTACTTTAACAGGTAGTGTCCATTTTGCATTTTGCTGATGGCTCATCCAAATGCAAACATCCCTAGTTCCTTCTTTAGTACCTCCAAACCAAGCTGTAACCAAACCTTCAGGCGTTTCAGCAATTGTTGACGCATGACTTTCTGGAAAAGAAGCTTTTGTAAATACAAACTCATCTTTCATTATCCCTTTTTTAAAAGGGAATGATGACACAAAGAAATAATCACCCGAACCTATTTCGAAAATGGCATGCCCATTTTCCATCTTTATAAATCTTACATCAGTTGAATGATTGAACGGCTTTCCATTTTCCTTTATTTGATTGGAGGAATTAGCTGGTATACTAACGGTAGCAGTTGTATTAGGTGGTATAGAAATATGCCAACTAAAACTTGAACGCGAACTATCAGTTACCCAATGGCTGGAAATATTTCCATAAATGGAATGATAAGATGCTTTTACAAAATTAAGCCCCTCAATTAATTCCGGCTGCATCTTTATTTTCTTGAACCCAACCGCCTGGCCATCCGATTGAATACCTGCCAGGTTTTCATAATACCAAATCAATAAATCACCTAACAGCATCACATGGTTCTGGGAATTCATTTGAGGATTTGCCGTATTCCCATTCCACAATTCCCAAATAGTGGTTGCTCCATTTTCTACCATATATCCCCAACTTGGATAAGTTTTATTGGAGGCCAAGGTGTAAGCAATATCACTTCGCTGAAACTGGGTTAACGTTCTCATCAACAATTGAGTCCCAATAACACCGGTACTAATGTGTAGGTGATTGTCAATCCTTATTTTAGAGTAAATATTATTAAACACTTTATCTTTTAAACTATCTGCCACCATTCCAAAATACAAGGGTAGCAGGTTGGCGGTAACGGAATTGTTATCGTAACAGTTCTTTTGACGATTAAAGTAGCTAAGATTAAAAGCAGTTTTTATTTTTTCAGCCAGTTCAGCATACTGGGTAGCATCTGTAGAGTTATCGAGCAAAATGGCAAAGGACTTCATGTGCTGCAAAAGTTGATAATAATATGCAGTGGCAATCAAAGTTCCATTGGTAGTGCGCAAACTATCTTTGGATTTTATCAGTTCAAGGGATTCAGGTGGAACACACCAATCTCCATATTTATCCTTGGTGAGGATATTATCCTTGAGGTACTTGGAGCGCATATACTCCATCCATTTTTTCATCGAAGGATAATGTTTACGAATAGATTGTTGGTCGCCAAACTGCTTATAAAGCATATTAGCCACTAAAATATAAGTCCCAGGCCAAGTAACATTATCACTGTAATAATTCCAAAATGCAGGCGCTACATCCGGAATAGCCCCTTCAGTTGTTTGAGATTGTTCAATATCATCCAACCATTTCGCATAGAGCTGAGCGTTATCAAATAAAAAGCTCTCCCCCGTGGAACCGGTTGCCCTGTCACCCAACCAAGGTTGGCGTTCATTTCGCTGCGGACAATCAATTGGCATACCCTTATAATTGGAAGCAATGCCCCACCAAGCATTTTGGTAAATACGATTCATCGTTTCATTGGAAGATTGAAAACTACCGGTAGTTTTCAAGTTGTCGTATACCAGTTTCCCCTCAAAATCACTTAGAGTAGGAACACCCGGATAATTACTAATCTCAACATAACGGAAACCATGATAAATAAAAAAAGGCTGCCAACTTTCTCTTTCACCACCCCTTAACGTGTATACATCCATCACTTTTGCATCCCTAAGATTGGCTACATACAATTCACCGGAAGATTGAAGGCTTTCCGCAAAAC
>CANJAW010000014.1:0-16535 GCA_947472215.1 Chitinophagaceae bacterium | reverse complement strand
TTCATATTGATCAATAATTTTTAAGTGATAACCAGACCTTGTACTGTAAGCATTACAGAGATATGTAGCCCATTAAAGGCACTTATCATGTTACGGCATGATTTTAAAGAGCGCGAAGTTAGTATATTTTAGGCAGATTTAATAATATGTAATCCCATTTAATTTAAAGGGTATCCCTAGCCCACGGGCGTCAATTACCCTTTGACTTACCGATACCTATTTTACCAGGAATGGCTGCAATCAATTTTTTGGTATACTCGTTTTGGGGGGAGAACCAAATATCGTCGGAAAGCCCTTCTTCAACGATTTTACCCTTATTCATCACTACTATTCGATCGCTGATAAAACGAACTACCGACAGGTCATGAGAAATAAAAATTGCCGTAAATCCAAATTCCTTTCGGAGGTCATTGAGCAAATTAAGCACTTGAGCCTGTACGCTAACATCCAGGGCACTAACACTTTCATCAAATATTAAAAAGGAGGGGTTTAATGCCAGCGCCCTTGCGATACAGATTCGTTGCCGCTGACCTCCGCTAAACTCATGCGGATATCGGTTAAAATGTTCCGGCTTCAACTGAACCTTATCCAGTAATTCCAACACCTTATCCTTTCTTTGCTGCTGATTTTTCAAAATGCCATGGACTTTGATGGGCTCCTCAATGGCGGCACCAATGGTAAGCCGGGGGTTTAAAGAACCATAAGGGTCCTGAAAAACAATTTGCAAGTCTTTGCGAACAGCTTGCATGGCTGATTTTGACAAGGCGGTTAGTGTAATACCATGTAAAATAATATTACCGGAACTGGCAGGTAATAATTGTAAGATTGCCCTACCCAGTGTCGTTTTTCCACAACCACTTTCACCTACCAAACCCACAATTTCCCCTTGGCGAACCGTCAAATTTATCCCATCCAGTGCCTTGTTTGTTGGGGGAGACTTTCTAAACCATGCTTTTTTACTAGGATAATGCACGTGTAAATCTTCTACCTGCAAAATAATATTGGAATCGGCAGAATTAAAAGCGCCTTTTAAAACGGGGGCTTGAGCAATGGTTTCTTCCAGCTTGCCAAATGGTGGTTCTAAAAAATCACTCACCACTGGAAGTCGGTCGCCCCTTTGGTGCATCGATGGCCTGCAGGCCATCAGGGCCTTTGTATAGGAGTGTTGTGGATTATGCAATACGTCGGTTGTAATACCCTGTTCAACAATTTCACCCTGGTACATTACCAAAACCCTATCTGCGATATCCGACACTAAGGCAAGATCATGTGTTATAAAAACAACCCCCATACCCAGTTGATGCTGTAATTCCTTAATCAGCTCCAATATTGTTTTTTGGACAGTTACATCCAGCGCAGTAGTGGGTTCATCCGCCACCAATAAGACAGGATTACAACTGATTGCCATGGCAATCATCACCCGTTGTTTTTGGCCGCCGCTTAACTGGTGGGGATAACGATTCATTATTTCGGCAGGCTGGGGTAAATTTACTTTTTCAAATAAGCTGATGGCTTTCTTTTTGGCCTGTTCCTTAGTAAGTCGCTGGTGCAATCGAATCGCTTCCATCACTTGGTAACCACAGGTTAATACCGGATTTAGGGAAGTCATTGGTTCTTGAAAGATCATAGAAATCTCTTTTCCACGAATGGACTCCATTTTTTTATTTGAAACCTTGAGAAGATCAATGCTTTCGGTTCCATTGGCTGAAAAAAGCAACTGCCCCTTAATAGCAGCATGGGAAGGTAATAATTTTGCCAACGATAAGGCAGTAACCGATTTTCCGGAACCGGATTCCCCTACAATGGCCAACATTTCGCCTGCAGCTACGCTAAATGAGCTATTTTTTACGGCTGACAAGACTTTACCCTCTGTCATAAAATCAATAGATAAATGGTGGACTGCTAACAATGGATTACTCATGAGTAATAAAATTAGGGAATAAAGCTGCGCATTGTTACAAAATTGAAGTTTTTAAAAATTGTATCCGAAATAAAAGATAGTCAAAAGGACTTTAAAAACGCTCCAAAACAAAGCTAGCTTTCCTTCGCTATAAAATTGCCACGCCATAATTTTAAACCCATTATGAATACAAAAAATGATTTTCCTTAAATTTGCATTGCTAAAGGTTTACAATGTATACCAAGCTGGTCATAAACGATCAATTAGCTCAGCCGCAAACTAGTAAAACTCAAAAAAAATTATGGGAAGGATATTTGAAGTAAGAAAAAGCTCCATGTTTGCCCGATGGGATAAAATGGCCAAAAATTTTACCCGTATTGGAAAGGAAATTGTAATTGCGGTTAAAAATAGTGGTCCCGATCCAGACAATAATCCATCCCTAAGAAGGTGCTACCTGAATGCCAAGGCTTGTGGAATGCCGAAAGACCGTGTGGAAGCTGCTATTAAAAGAGCGATGGGGAAAGACACTAGCAGTTATGAAGAAATTACCTACGAAGGATACGCACCTCATGGAGTCGCACTGTTGGTCGAAACCGCCACTGACAATCCTACCCGAACCGTAGCCAATGTAAGGATGCATTTTACCAAAAGTGGTGGAAGCCTGGGTACGAGTGGAAGCGTTGCATTTACCTTTAATCGCCTAGGGGAGTTTAAGGTGAAAAATACCGGACTAAACATTGAAGACTTGGAATTGGAATTAATCGACTTCGGCCTAGAAGAAATTGGGGAGGATAGTGAAGGCAATATTGTAATCCGGGCAACTTTTACAGAATTTGGCCATATGGCAAAAGCGCTCGAAGAAAGAAAGATTGAAGTGATTGCCGCTGAACTCACCCGGATTCCGATGAACACCACCGAAATAGAGGAAGAAGCTGCACAGGACGTTTTTAAATTGATTGACAAATTAGAGCAAGACGAGGATGTTCAAAAAGTGTATCACAATATGAAGTAATATAATGGGAGACCATTTCTAGTAAGGCTTATCAAATGGTTAGACATGAATTTCCCCTTTCATATAAAAAACACAGTTCCCACTTATCAGAACCCTGCTGCCTGTATTTTGACACCACAATTCACCCCCTCTTTTGGATAACTGTTTCGCATACAAGGTGTCCTTTCCTAATTTTTCTGCCCAAAAAGGAATAAGGGTTGAATGAGCCGAACCGGTTACAGGGTCTTCGGGAATAGTACAATTAGGCATAAAGAATCTTGAAACAAAATCGCTATCCTTTCCAGGAGCAGTTACTATGATTCCGACTACATCAATTTGATTAATAAGGGAGAAGTCGATCTCTAGGTTCATCACTTCTTTTTCAGTAGCTACTTCCACCACATAATCGCGACTTTTATATACCCCCAAAGGATCCTTAATTCCCAATCCCTGTAAAAGTTGGTCAGGATATTCCGTTACCCTTTCCGGCATTCGGGAAGGAAAATTTAATTGAAATTGATTGCCATTTCGAGTGATGACCAATTCGCCGCTTGTTGAATAAAAAAGCAACTCCTTTTTTGAATACCCTAAAAATTCATATAGCACAAAGGCACTTGCCAAGGTAGCATGACCACAGAGGTCTATTTCAAATTCAGGCGTAAACCACCGAATATGGTAACCATTTCCCTTAGGTACAAAAAATACGGTTTCTGCTAAATTATTTTCCAAAGCAATTTGCTGCATCAACCAATCCTCCAACCAGGTTTCTAAGGGAATAACTGCTGCCGGATTGCCACCAAAAAGCCTGCTGGTAAATGCATCTATTTGGTAGAGGGTTAACTTTGGCATATCAAATTATTGAATGATAAAACAATAAGTAACTAAATGAAAAACAAATTTTGGAGTTATTAATATTAGTAAAAGTTCAAGTAGCTTGTTGAAAAAAATGAAAACGGTATTACAGATTTCTTTTCTACATGGAACCTGTAATTTACCAATGAACCGATCCCTTATTCTGCCATCATTTCCTTTACCACCCTTACCACGTCTTCTGTATTGGGCTTGCTAAAATAATCGCCATCACTAGAGTAGGAAGGACGATGAGCCTTTGCAGTAATGGTTCTAGGAGATACATCCAAATACTTATACCCAGCTTGCTCTTCCATTACCTTATTGAACATAAATGCAGCCGCACCCCCTGGCACATCCTCGTCTACAAAAACAATCCGGTTAGTTTTTTTAAGCGACTCCACTATTAGATGATGGATATCAAAAGGCAATAAAGTTTGTACATCAATTACCTCACAACTGATTTGCATTCTTTCGAGTGTTTCAGCAGCTTCCAATACGATCCTTAAAGTGGCTCCATAGGTAACTAGGGTAATATCCCTGCCTTCTTTAACAGTCTCGGGTGTACCCAATGGCACAGTAAAGGTTAATAGATTTGTAGGTAGTTTTTCCTTAAGGCGATAACCATTTAAACATTCAATCATTACGGCAGGGTCATTGGATTGAAGAAGGGTATTGTACATCCCTACAGCTTGCACCATATTACGGGGAACACAAATGTACATACCCCTTAAAGAATTGATAATCATCCCCATCGGAGACCCACTATGCCATATACCTTCCAAACGATGCCCTCTAGTACGGACAATGAGCGGACAACTTTGTCCGCCGGCAGTACGATAATGGGTAGTGGCGCAATCATCACTTAAAGTTTGCAACCCATATAGCATGTAGTCGAGGTATTGAATTTCGGCAATAGGCCTCAATCCTCTCAACGCTAAGCCAATTCCTTGACCCATGATAGATAATTCTCGAATACCCGTATCAAAAATTCGCTCGGTACCATATTTTTCCTGAAGGCCACTAAACCCTTGGTTTACGTCCCCTATCAATCCTACATCTTCGCCGAAAGCAGTTACCTTATCATTGGTTGCAAAAAGTTGATCAAAATACTTATTCAATACCTCATAGCCATTCACCATTTTGTCATTTTGGTTAAATACGGGCTTTACTTCTTCCACCTTCAACGCAGCCTTTGGGCCCTCATTATAAAGAAGGGTATTGTACAATACGGCATTCTTTGCAGTAAGCTCCTTGTAATAATTACGTACATCATCAGCAGCATTGCTATTGCCAGCAATATCCAAACTGGTGGCCAAACATTTCATTAAATCACGGCGAAGGGGCTCTTTGCTAGCTCCTAATTCTGTAGCCATTTGAGTAATACTGGTTGCATTTTCTGAAGTCAACTTGTCTGCGAGCGATTGCATCAGTGTAATCCCGGTTTGTACCTGCTGCTTCAAAGGTGCTACATATTTTTCCCAGGCTTTTTGCTTGCTTTCTTTAATCAATAGTTTGGCATTCATTTCTATCTCCAAAAGTTCATGTTCCTCTGCCAGCGAATTATCTAATAACCAAGCCCTCATTTGACGGTTACAATCCCATTCCTTTTCCCAAGCCAGCCGTTCCGGTGTTTTATACCTTTCATGACTACCCGAAGTGGAGTGTCCCTGGGGTTGGGTAATCTCTTCAATATGAAAAATTGCAGGGGTATGGGTATCCCTTATTTTTTGAATGGCTGTTTCAAGCACTTCGCACATGCCTGCGTAATCCCAACCTTTCAAATTGTAAATATCAATTCCATTGGTACCCTCTTTTTTTTGCATCCCCCGTAGTGCAGCAGAAATGGACCCCTTGGTAGTTTGCAGCTTCTTTGGCACTGAAATGCCATAACCGTCATCCCATACAAAAATAGCCAAGGGTACTTGCAGTACTCCGGCAGCATTCACCCCTTCCCAAAAATGCCCTTCAGAAGTTGATGAATCCCCAATGGTACAGAAACAAACTTCGTTTCCATTATCGCTTAAATGAGTATGCTTTTTAAAAACAGGTGAATTTCGGAATAGTTTGGATGCCAATGCTAAACCTAATGCTCTGGGCATTTGTCCGGCGGTAGGTGCCATATCACTGCTACTATTTTTTATATTCACCAAATCAAGCCAATCACCCTCTTTATCTACTATTTTGGTAGAAAAATGAGCGTTCATCTGACGGCCAGCACTAAATGGATCATGCTCAATATTGGGATCAGAAAATAACTGCGAAAAATATTGTTCCACTGTAGCTACACCTGCTGCAAACATAAAAGTCTGGTCACGGTAATACCCCGCCCTAAAATCACCCGGTTTGAAAAATTTAGCAACGGCTACCTGAGCTACTTCCTTACCATCACCAAAAATGCCAAATTTAGCTTTGCCCGTCAAAACCTCCTTTCGACCCATTAAGCTAGTTTCCCTGCTTTCACAAGCCATCCGGTAATCATTTAATACTGCATTGCGAAAGTGATCAAAACTCAACCTTTCTTGCAATGCAGTGTCATGGGGATTTACTGTATCCATTTAACAAAAGTAAATTATACTAGTGAAGTTTGTTAAAAATATGGTAATCAAACAAACAATTTTCAAAATTTTATTCAGTTTTTTTAAATTTGCTCCTAATATAACAGTTTTATAAGTAATACAAAAGACTGATTATATGCCACTAATTTGTGTAATGCAGAAAAACACCAACCCTAACTACTATCAAATAAGTATAATTTTTAAACATTGCACCTGTCTTATTAGTAAAATAATATTTTAAAAAAATGCCAAAAGTTCTTAAAAAG
Source organism: Chitinophagaceae bacterium (assembly GCA_947472215.1). Taxonomy (GTDB): domain Bacteria; phylum Bacteroidota; class Bacteroidia; order Chitinophagales; family Chitinophagaceae; genus Ferruginibacter. Next base: position 9,971 of record CANJAW010000014.1, on the reverse strand, counting down.
CATTAATTTGTATCCAAAATAAACCAAATAGCCATGAAAAAACAGATTATTCCAATTGTGCTTTTGCTTGTTGTACCCTTATTGTTTGGCTCCTTCAGCAATGCTACTGCACAATCAAATATAGTCGGCAAGACTGTTCCAATTCCAATTCAATATTCTTTACAAGTAGCTCAATTTGACTTTCCAAATCAAATGAATTGGGCTGATGCTAAAAAGGCCTGTGAAGCATTGGGTGAAGGCTGGAGATTGCCAACGAAAGATGAACTAAATTCAATGTATATTAATAAAAACACCATTGGTGGGTTTTCAACTAACTCCTATTGGAGTTCCAGTGAAATGGGAAATTTTGTTTGGAATCAATATTTCAACTTTGGCGGAAGGGAACCTGACCGAAGGACCAATATGAACTATGTACGGGCTGTTAAACCGCTTTAACAACTAATGGAACTTTTTTGAATAGTACAGCGAAGCCCCCCTTTTTCAAATCCTCCTAGAGAGATAACCAGCAATTTAATTTTTATATTACAAGCTATACAATAAATTGGGTCCTTTCATCATTAATAAAATAACAAAATACACTTACAATGAAAAAAATCTTACTGGCAAGCATGTTATTCACTTTTGTTACCAATTGCTTTGCACAGAAAAAAGTAGATGACGTAGCAAAATTTGCATCAGAAACCATTAACCTCGGAAATATCAAACAGGGAGTACCAACGAAAGGAGTTTTCACCCTTACTAATATTGGTGGGCAAGCTTTGATTATTGAACAGGCAAATCCTACCTGTGGATGCACTATTTCCGATTATACCAAAGAGCCAATCGCAGCCGGCAAAAATGGTGTGATTAATGCTACTTATAATGCTGCCAATCCTGGCCATTTTGATAAACACCTGACTGTTAAATTTGCAGGTATTGATGAGGTGAAAAGTATTACGCTGACTGGGGATGTATTAAGCGCTGAGGAGTTTGATAAAATAAAAACTACAGAGTCGGCTAAGCCCGTAAAAGCTGCTAAAAAAGCAAAATAATTTTTACTTTAGTTCAATAAAAAACCTCCGCTAACCGGAGGTTTTTTATTGTTATTGAACAGCCTTTTTCTTATTTCCCCAATACACTCCTAATAAAATAATCAATAAGCAAACTATTTGCTTCAAGTTATATACTTCTCCATAAAAAACACCCCATCCAATGGCAACAAATGGAATTCCATAAGTAACCATACTGGCAAAAACCCCTCCTGCTCGCTTAACCAGTGTATAGAAAATAATACTAGCGAATGCCGTACCAACTATACCTAAAAAAGCAGCGGCACTTATCGCAATGAACAGCTGGTGGTTAACCTGTGGAAAATTAAAAAAGCCACTGACTATCAGCACCAGCAAGGCAGGAATTGCATTCAGAGAGAGTGCAATAGCAGCAATATGTAAGGAAGGAATCGGAAGCAAATGCTTTGCCACCATGTTGACATTAAACCCATATAAAAAGGCGGCTAATACAACAAAAGAAACGAATATAATGTGCTTGCTTTCTTGCATATGCCCCTTACTAAATAACAATAAAAAACTACCGATAAATGCAATCAGTATTCCAATAATTTTATTACGGGAAGTTCTAGTATTATAAAAAAGCGCACCCGTTACAATCACAAAAATCGGTGTAAGACAATTTAGGGTACCAGCAAGTGAACTTTCAATTCCCTCTTCTGCCAAACAAAATAAAAAAGCAGGAAGCAGGCTACCCAGTGTGCCCGACATAAAAACTAAAAAGAGCTTATTACCTGGGATATGCCGAATGTTTTTTATGGTGGTGGGTAATAGTACCAATCCTGCAAAAACTATCCGCAAAGCCGCTATTTGGTATGGCCCTAGGTGGTTATCCAACCCTATTTTCATCAAAATAAAGCTACTTCCCCATATAATGGATAGTGCCGCAAAGATTAACCAATTGAGCAGATTTTTATTCACCCTGCAAAGTTGCCTTTAATAAATTAAATAAGGGCAATGGCTGAAAAATAGTTTGACTAGTCAATTTAGCTGCTACTGAAACAAAAAGTCTATTTACAAATTAAAAAAATACTATATTTAAACTCAATTACTGGTAAACAATATTTTACGCACTTAAATTTTTAAACAATGGGATTTGTAAAAGAGTTCAAAGAATTCATCCTAAAGGGAAATATCATTGATCTTGCGGTGGCGGTAGTAATCGGCAGTGCATTTGGAGCAATCATCTCTTCATTAGTAAACGATGTGATAACTCCGCTATTATTAACCCCAGCACTAAAAGCCGCACAGGTTGAAAACCTAGATAAATTAACCTGGGGAGCTGTTAAATATGGTAATTTTCTTGCAGCCATCATTCAATTTGCTATTATTTCACTGGTACTTTTCACTACCGTTAAGACAATGAATGCTATGATTAAAAAAAAGCAGGCAACTGTGACTCCTAGCGGTCCTTCCACCACAGATCAGTTACTGACGGAAATAAGGGATGCTTTACAAAAATAATTATTTTGCAGTGCCATTTTGCCAAACCGGGCCAAATTGACGAGTAGGATTGCTGAAACGGTAAATCCACCTAATTTACCTGTATTATCCACAATACCACCTGAATTGCTTCAAAATAGTAATTCTCTAATAAGTTTCTATACATTTGCCCCGATCATTTATCATAAAATTTTTAAGACATTGAATACGGCTACTTACCAGATAAAGTTGGACCAGTTTGAAGGACCCTTTGACCTGCTGCTTTTTTTTATTGAAAGAGATGAACTCGATATTTACAATATTCCTATCACTAAAATAACGAATGATTTTCTTGATTTCATCCACCATTCTGAAAAACTAAATATTGAACTCAGCAGTGAATTTATTTTATTCATCAGTACTTTGATGCGTATCAAGGCCAAGATGCTGATACCCCGAAAAGAAATTGACCTTCATGGAAATGAAATTGATCCTAGACTGGAATTAATCAACAAAATACTAGAATACAAAAGATTTAAGGAAGCTTCCATCAAAATGGCTGAATTGGAAGAAATCCGTATGCTGATGATCAAGAGAGGCAACCTTCAAAAGGAACTTACCCAAATTGGTGAGGATCTTGGGGAGGGAACAGAGATCCAAGCGGTCACCCTTTTTAAGTTAATGAAAGCTTTTGAAAAAGTAGCTCAGCGACTAAAGGAACGGAATAACCAGCCAGTCCATACTGTTGTACAATACAACTACACGATGGAACAAAGCAGGGAATTTATGCTCGATACCTGCCGAAAAGAAAAGACCGTTTCTTTTGAAAAAATATTTGATGTATGTGAAAATCGTATCCATGCCATCTTTCTTTTTTTAAGTTTGTTGGAACTGGTACAACAAAAATACATGATACTGGTATCAGGAGAAGGAAGGAATAATTTCATCATCGAATACAATGAAAACAGAGAAGAAGACAATTCTACCCCGCTTGATTACAACGAGATGACCAGTTTTTAAACAGCTCGAATTGCCAAATTTTATATAGCGTAAAGTATTGAACAATCTCCAACATGAAATGGAATAATTGTCATGCCAATTGCTTGGCACCTTATTTGATGTTTAAACACTGAATAGAAAAATACAAGATAATGAAAACAATCGTACAAAAAGCTGCGGAAAGAGGCACAGCAGATTATGGCTGGCTGAAGCCCAATTTTTATTTTAGTTTTGGCCAGTATTACAATCCGGAGAAAGTTCATTTTGGAATGCTGCGCGTATTAAATGACGACTTCATCGCCGGAGGTGGTAAATTTCAAACACATCCGCATGACAATATGGAAATCGTAACCATACCCTTTTCAGGTGCACTAGAACATCGAGATAGTACAGGTGGAGCAGGACTGATAAAAGCTGGAGATATTCAAATAATGAGTGCCGGCACTGGAGTGGAACATTCCGAAGCGAACGCATCTGCCACCGAACCTGTTACACTTTTTCAGGTATGGGTTTTCCCAAAAGTAAAAAACATTAGCCCCCGGTACGACCAGCGAAGCTTTGACATAACTGACCGAATTAACCAATGGCAGGTGGTGGTTTCGCCTAGGGAGGAAGATGGGGCTTTATGGATTAACCAAGATGCACGTTTTTCACTAACCAAATTATCAGCAGGCAATTCCTTATCCTATACCAATGCATTTAAAGGCAATGGAGTGTATTTGGTTGTAATGAATGGATCGGTAAAAATGAATGATATTTCACTTGGGAGAAGGGACGCTCTAGGCATTTCAGAGACAGATAGTTTTTCCATAACCGCCAGCGAAGACGCTGAGTTACTGGCAGTGGAAATACCAATGAATTAATTTATTTCGTCTACAACTTTTCAAAAACCCCTGAACGAAATACTATATTTAAAGAGAAACTTTATTGAAAATGAGTAGTTACTTTTTCAGCCTCTTTCATCCACTCCCTCAGCAAATCGGCAAGCGCTTGGGCATTTAAACCGATTTCACTATATAACTCCCTTGGTGATCCATGCTCTACCAATCTATCAGGAATTCCCATGATTTTCACATCCGCCTTATACCCATTTTGATTCATAAACTCCAATACGGCAGTTCCAAAACCACCTACCACGGTGCCATCTTCAATGGTGATGATCTTATTGAAATTTGCAAATACTTCGTGCAGCAGTTCAGTATCGATGGGTTTTACAAAACGCATGTCGTAATGCGCTGGATTGATTCCTTCAGCTTTAACATCCCTGATAGCCGCGGCGGCAAAATTACCTGGATGACCGAACGATAGAATAGCTATCTCCTGACCATCTTTTATTTTTCTTCCTTTACCAATTTGTATCGCTTCAAAAGGTGTTTTCCATTCTGGCATTACTCCCTCACCTCGAGGATAACGAATTACAAAAGGATTAACGGTGGTTACTAACTGTGCCGTATACATTAGATTCCTTAATTCCTTTTCATTCATAGGCGCACTAATGATCATATTGGGTATACAACGCATATAAGCAATATCATAACAACCATGATGCGTAGCTCCATCTTCTCCCACCAAGCCTGCCCTATCTAGACAAAAAACTACCGGTAGATTTTGAATGGCTACATCATGTATTACCATATCGTAGGCCCTTTGCATAAAGGTGGAATATACATTACAAAACACCCGCATTCCCTGTGTAGCCAAACCGGCACTCAGGGTAACCGCATGTTGCTCACAGATCCCCACATCAAAAGCCCGGGTAGGCATTTTTTCCATCATGTATTTTAGTGAAGATCCACTCGGCATTGCCGGTGTAACCCCCATAATCAACTCGTTCATTTCAGCCAACTCAATGATGGTATGCCCAAATACATCCTGGTATTTTGGCGGCTGAGGGATATCATATTTTTTCTTAACGATCTCACCAGTAATTTTATCAAACAGACCAGGTGCATGCCATTTAGTTTGGTCTTTTTCTGCAAGTTCATACCCTTTCCCTTTTACTGTTTTAATATGCAATATTTTAGGTCCAGGAATGTCCTTTAAATCATGCAATGTATCTACCAGCTTGGAAATATTGTGACCATCAATTGGGCCAAAATATCGAAGGTTTAAGGCTTCAAACAAATTAGCACTACTACTAACCATTCCTTTTAAGCCATCCGTTAATTTTTGTGCCATAGAACGAGAAAACGTTTTACCAATAGGCAGTTTTCCCAATAATTTCCAGACATCATCCTTCACTTTATTATAGGTGTGCGAGGTGGTAATGTCGGTAAGGTATTCTTTCAGAGCGCCCACATTGGGATCGATACTCATGCAATTATCATTCAATATAATCAACAAATTACTATGGGTAGCGCCGGCATGATTCATTGCTTCAAAAGCAAGACCCGCCGTCATAGCGCCATCTCCTATTACAGCGATATGCTGTCTGTCTTTTTCCCCTTTATAATAACTTGCCATTGCCATCCCTAATGCCGCACTGATAGAAGTAGAAGAATGCCCCACTCCAAAAGTATCATAGTCACTTTCGGCACGATTGGGAAATCCACTCAACCCCTTGTATTTTCTATTGGAAGGAAAACTGTCTCTTCTGCCGGTTAAAATTTTATGCCCATAAGCCTGGTGACCTACATCCCAAACAAGTTGGTCATAGGGAGTATTAAATATATAATGCAATGCAACGCTCAATTCCACCACACCCAAACTAGCTGCAAAATGTCCACCGTGAACACTCACCACATCAATAATATACTGACGCAATTCATCACACACCTGATATAATTGTTCCTGGGGGATTTTCTTCAAATCATCAGGTCCATTGATGTTGCTTAATAATTTGCCTGCTTTAATTTCCATGCTGATTTATTTGCGCTGTAAAGGTAGCTTTTTTGGGTACTTTCGCCCTTATACAGAACAATTTATTACAAATAAAGTTCTTTATCAACTTGATATCCTGAAAATTTTAACAGTAAAAAAAAGGAAATCTTTTCAAGGGCTTGAAATTATCGGATATACTGCATCATATTCAATACTAAATCAGGGTCGGGACAGTTTTGAAGGTATTTATCCCGCTCACTCAAAGCACAAACGCCCGGAAAATCGCCCTGCTTCAAATTCATATCACCAATGACCTGAAAATGCAGGTGGGGGGGCCAGTTTCCATTTTCGGTGGGTTCCCCAAAATGGGCAATCACTTCACCCCGGTTAAAGTATTGACCTTCGTGCAACTGAGCTAAGTCGGCCAAACTGACGTGGCCATATAAAGTATGAAACACAATGGTCTCCAATTGGTGCTGTAAAATGATGGTAGCTCCATAATCACCCTTATGATTGTTGAATGCAAAACTGTGTACCATTCCGCCGATGGGTGCATAGACTTTTGTTGCAACTTCCCCCCAAATATCTATTCCCAAATGAATGGTTCTTGGTTCCTTGCCATCAGTAAAATGATCCATATTGTAAATCGTACGATTTTCGGCATAGCCACCAATCGCATATTTAGAACCGGATTGATCTAATTGGGTCTGAATGTATTGAAAGAAATGGTTCCAATCTTTTATGCCTACTGCACCCAACGCGGCATTATTTTCTGTAAAATCAAATTGACAAATCGTTTCCCTGGTTGCAGCAAAATCAACTACCTGATGAAACTCATTCCGATGTTTTTGTAATAGACGGGATAACTCATTCATAAAAAAGTTCCCTGATTAATAATAGGGAACTCAAATATATAACAGTATTGGTAGATTCAAAGATTAATGGTTATCTCTAAGCTAAAGCTAGTGTTTTGAAGTTGAATAAGTGCTCCTCATTGGTTACGCCAAAAATTAACCACAAGTGGCTTACATAACTACGTTCACCATTTTATTTTTTACATAGATGATTTTTTTAGGAGCTTTTCCTTCCAACCATTTTTGTATCACCTCGTTTTGTAAAATAATTTCTTCTACAATAGCCTGTGTGGCATCTAGTGCAATAACAATATTGGTGCGTACCTTTCCATTGATAGATACTGGATATTCTTTGGAACTTTCAACTAGCAATGCAGGATTGAAAACAGGATAAATTGCCCCATCCATACTGCCTAATGAAGGAGAAACTGTTGAACCTAATAAACTGCAAAGTTCTTCGCTGATATGCGGAGCATAGGGTGATAATAATAACAACAATGGCTCTAATACTTCCTTTTTGTGACATTTCAATTCTGCTAGCTCATTCACGCAAATCATAAAAGTACTAACCGCTGTATTAAAACTAAATCTTTCTGTATCCTCCTCAATTTTTTTGATTGTCCGGTGAAGTACTTTCATTTCAGCATCCGTTGGCTTATCCTCTATCCAAACCTTCCCTTTCAGGTCATCATAAAACAGTCTCCAAAGTTTGCGTAAAAAACGATGAACCCCTTCAATACCCTTTGAATCCCATGGTTTGCTTTGCTCAACAGGTCCCAAAAACATTTCATACATGCGGAAAGTATCAGCACCAAATTTATCTACCAATACATCCGGATTTACGGTATTGTATTTTGACTTGGACATTTTTTCTGTTTCTACGCCACAAATATATTTACCATCCTCCAAAATGAATTGAGCAGAAGCATACTCTCCATTTTTCCATTTTCTAAATTCAGCAATATTCAATTCCACTCCGTCTACCATGTTGACATCGACATGAATCCTGTCGACTTCATTGGAAAGACTGGCTAATCCTGTAATCAATTTTTCATCTTCACTAATTGTACCACCCATCCGATTGGATGAAAGGAAAATATGGGTATTTCTTACCCTATATACAAAACGACTGCTCCCCTGGATCATCCCTTGATTCAGCAATTTTTTAAAAGGCTCATCATGTCCAATATAACCAAGGTCAAACAGAATTTTTGTCCACATACGGCTGTAAAGCAGATGCCCTACCGCATGCTCGGTACCCCCGATATAAATATCTACCTGGCCCCAATAATCACTGGCCTTTCTATCGCAAAAAACCTGTTCATTTGTTGGATCCATATACCGAAGGAAATACCAGGATGAACCCGCATAACCAGGCATGGTGGAGGTTTCACGTTTAGCTTTGTTTGGAAGATTTACCCAGTCTGTAATATTGGCTAGAGGCCCCTCCCCATCTGGGCCAGGTCCATAGGTATCTACATGTGGCAATTCCAATGGCAATTCTTTTGCGTCCAATGGCAGAGCAATGCCATCGCTCCAGATGATTGGAAATGGCTCACCCCAATAACGTTGACGGCTAAAGCCTGCATCACGCATTCTGAAATTCACCTTTCGCTTACCAATCCCCAACGATTCAATTTTATTTATTGCCACATGAATTGCATCCTTCATCAGCAGTCCATTCAAAAATCCAGCATGTTGCAAAATAGCTTCTTTGGTTGCATTGGCCTCTGCGCCAGTAAAATGATCGCCGATAATATTGGTAATGGGAATATTGAAATGTTGAGCAAATCCAAAATCACGTTGATCGCCACAAGGCACCCCCATAATCGCTCCGGTTCCATAACCCGCCAAAACATACTCTGCAATCCAGATGGGAATTTCCCTTCCGTCAAACGGATTGATTGCATAAGCCCCGGTAAAACAACCGGTAATTTGTTTTACTTCGGCTAGGCGCTCCCGCTCACTTCGACTTTTTACATAGGTCAAATATTTTTCAATTTCCTCTTTTTGATCAGCAGAAGTGATTTTACTTACCAACTCATGTTCTGGAGCCACTACCATAAAGTCTACCCCAAAAATGGTATCTGGTCTAGTGGTATATACTCTCAAAGGGGTTGGATGGTTTTTAATGGCAAAATCCATCTCCGCACCCTGGCTCTTACCAATCCAGTTTTTCTGCATTTCCTTCATGGCATCACTAAATTCAATCCGCTCCAATCCTTCCAATAAACGGTCGGCATATTCGGTGATTCGCAAATACCACTGCCGCATTTTCTTTTTCTCCACTAGGTGACCGCCCCGCTCACTTACCCCATTGATCACTTCATCATTGGCCAACACAGTTCCCAATGCCTCACACCAGTTCACCTCACCATAAGCACTAAAGGTCAACCGATAGTCCATCAATATCTCTTGCTTTCCTTTTTCATCTAGCGAATGCCACTGCGCTGCGGAAAACTGCTGTCCCTTTTCACCCGGGCAAAAATGGTTACTATTTCCTTCTGCCTCAAATATTTTTACCAGCACTGTAATACGTTCTGCCTTATTGGAAATACGATTGAACCAGCTATCAAAAATTTGTAAAAAAATCCATTGGGTCCAACGATAGTAACCAGATTCACTAGTTCTTACTTCTCTTTCCCAATCATAACTAAAGCCAATTTTATCTAGTTGGCTTCTAAAGGTGGCAATATTTTTTTCCGTGGTTACGGATGGGTGCTGACCGGTTTCCAAAGCATACTGCTCTGCGGGAAGCCCAAAACTATCATAGCCCATCGGGTGAAGTACATTGAAACCCTTTAGCCTTTTATACCTGCTGTAAATATCA
>CANJAW010000013.1:0-17062 GCA_947472215.1 Chitinophagaceae bacterium | reverse complement strand
GGGGTGGTAATAAGGATACTAAATATTCGGTTACTAGTTCCTATATTAATCAGCAGGGCACTTTAATCGCATCTGATTTTAAAAGGATACAAACTAGGGTAACGCTTGATCAGAATATCAGCAAAAAACTAAAATTTGGTATCAATATCAATTATAGCAACATTACTAATTCAGGCACCCAGATTAGTGGTCAAAATACCACGGCTGATGCATTCTTAATTAGTGCTTGGCGGTATAGACCCGTTAGCGCTACCGGAGATATAAGTGAGTTGTTAAATAGTATGCAGGATCCATCCCTTGTGGCACTTTCTGCCACCAATTATCAGTGGAATCCGGTTTTCACAAGAAATAATGAAACCCGTAATCGTACCACTTCCTTGATGACAGTTAACACGAATGTAGATTACGCCATTACCAAGGATCTTAAATTTAAGGTGACAGGAGGAATGAACTCTAGTATTTTCAGGTATGATCAATTTAATAATTCTTTATCAAGATTGGGAAGTACATTAAGTACGCAAGGTAATGGTGGCCCGAATGGATCAGTAACATTTACGGGTACTAATAACCTGCTGAATGAAAACACCCTAACCTACAATAAATTAATTGCCAGGAAACATTTGGTGAATGTAGTAGTCGGCTCTACTTTTGGTGTGAATAAGATAGACGTAAATGGTGCTGGCGCTACACTATTGCCAAATGAAAACTTAGGGGTGAATGGTTTAGGCCAGGGAACACCACAGTCTATTTCCACTTCTAAAACACAAAATACCCTAGCTTCCTTTTTGGGAAGGTTAAACTATAGCTATCAATCCAAATATTTGTTAACAGCTAGTTTCCGTGCAGATGGTTCCTCTAAATTTGTAGGTAATAATGTCTGGGGTTATTTTCCTTCTGGATCATTGGCATGGCACTTAAGTGAAGAAAATTTTTTAAAGAACAGCAAGATTGTATCTGATGCAAAAATCAGGTCAAGTATCGGTGTAATAGGAAATAACCGCGTATCCGATTATGCATCTTATGCGTTGTTAGGTACCGGCGGGCAAAACTCCTATTCTTCTAACAGTACTTTCATGACAGGTTCTTATCCACTTTCTTTGTCTAATCCAGCATTAAAATGGGAAACAACCCAAGAAACAGATTTGGGTGTTGATCTAGGTTTTTTCAACCAACGGGTTATCATTGTGGCAGATTACTATAAAAAAGTAACCTCTGATTTACTATTAAGTTCACAACTACCCGGAAGTGCTGGTTATGCTAGTGCTTTTCAAAATATTGGGTCTGTGCAAAACACGGGTATCGAGCTTTCCTTGACAACTGTTAATATTGCAAAAAAAGACTTCAACTGGAGTACGAGTTTTAATATTTCATTTAATAGAAACAAAGTATTATCACTTACCTCAGGTCAAACTAGTTTAACTACCATTACAAAATGGTCTGGTGGAAATAGCATTGCAGCAAGTCCTTCTTTTATTGCAAAAGTTGGTCAACCCATTGGAATGTTTTACGGATTACAATCTGATGGTGTATACCAGTACAGTGATTTTGACTTAGTGGGAGCAACCTATGTTTTAAAAGCAGCTATTCCTTCTGCCAATATCACCCGGTCAAAAATTTTACCTGGCTATTGGAAATTTAAAGACTTAAATGGGGATCTAGTAGTGGATGCAAATGATCTTACTACCATTGGAAATCCCAATCCTGATTTTATCGGTGGATTTACCAATAACTTCAGTTACAAGGGATTTGATTTGAATGTCTTTTTTCAGTTTTGTAAGGGAAACCAGATTATGAACGTGAACCGGATCCTGATGGAAGGCGGTGGAGGAACATCTGCCACCAAGGGAGCCAATATGTTTGCTACGTATGCTAATAGGTGGAGTCCATGGAATCCATCCAATGATTATTCTACAGCTGGAGCAGGTGGTCAAGCCCCCTCTTTCTATCCATCAAGGGTAGTGGAAGATGGTTCATTTTTACGATTGAAAACTATTAATTTTGGTTATAAATTCAATTCTTCTGTAACTAAAAAAATGAAACTAGGCGGCCTTCGCATTTATGCATCCGCTCAGAATTTATTAACCTATACTAAGTACCAAGGATTAGATCCGGAAGTGAATGCATTTGCCTCTGCGCTTACTCCAGGGTTGGATTATTCAGCTTATCCACGTGCTAAAACGGTTACCGTTGGATTGGATATAACTTTTTAGAAAACAAGCAACTAATCAATAAAAAAAAGGCTTTGCCTCATTTCATGGACAGAGCTGATTTTTACAACATAAAAAAAATAAAAATGAAAAAGCAAATTGTTTTAGTGTTGATCATAGTATTTGCCAGCTTTATTTCCTGTAAAAAGTTTTTACTCGAATTGCCACAGGATACTGCTGCACCCGAAACCTTCTTTAAAACCAAAGAGCAGTTAACCTCTGCAATTATGTCGGTATATTCTCCTTTGGGAAATACGGATGAGTCTACCTATTCGAGGTTTTTTCCTTTAGAAGCCAATTGTGCAACCGATGAGTTTTCTTTGCGGAGTGCAGGCTCTACTGCAGCCAGTATTTACAATGCAAGCGCTTCTTATGCTGCTTTTGGACTTTGCTGGAACAATCTTTATATGGGAATAGAAAGAGCCAATTTTTTATTGGAGCAACTGGATAAATCAACGGCTTCAGTAGTTGATGTGAATCAAATCAAAGGGGAAGCTTTATTCTTAAGAGGATATTATCATTTTTTATTAGTTAGCTATTGGGGTGATGTGCCATTGAGATTGGTCACCACTAAAAAAGCTTCTGAAGTAGGAAATGCCCGTACCCCAAGAAAACTAGTGTTTGATCAAATTATTAAGGACATGACTGCTGCGGAACCACTAGTCGCTACCTCCACAGCATGGGGCGTAACCAATACAGGTAGGATTTCAAAAACTGGTGTACAAGGTATTTTGTCAAGAGTATGCTTACATGCCGCTGGCAGGTTAAAAGACAATAGCTATCTTACGGCTGCCGTCGATTGGGGCAAAAAGGTAGTGAATGGTGGAGAACATGCCCTGAATAAGGACTATAAGCAAATCTTTATCAATGAAAGCCAAGATATCAACGATAACAAAGAGTGTATTTGGGAAGTGGAATTCATGCGGGATGTAACGGGTATGTATTTTGAGTATGAGCGTTTTGGTTCCACAATTGGAATCGAAAATCAAGATGTGGGTACAGGATTTACCCAGGGAACCTATAATGCAACCGGAACATTGTATGACTTATACGCTCCAGGTGATTTAAGGAGGGATTGGACTATTGCCAATTATAATTTCGGAGGAAGCCCTAAATCCTTTTTAAATGGTAAAGTGTACATTGCCCCTACTGCTGCTGGAAAATGGAAACGCTCATTGGCAAAGTGGCGTAGGGAGTATCAAAATTCAGCGAATATAGGGATCAAAAATTTCGGCCCAACCAATTATCCATTGTTAAGATATTCGGATGTATTGCTTACTTTGGCCGAGGCTGACAATGAATTAAATGGTCCTACTGCAGAAAATATTGAATGGGTAAATAAAGTTAGAAGAAGGGCCTTTGGCGTTAGTTTGGTTGGAATTAACATCAATAATTTAACCATTACGAACGGCGGAACTTCTGGGTATGCATTAACTTCAACGGTAACCATTTCTGGTGGTGGTGCAAGCAAAGATGCAAAGGCTGTAGTTACTGCGGTTTCTTCCGGTAAAATTACTGGTATTACTTTAATAGATGGTGGAGCTGGATATACTTCTGCACCTACTATTACTATTTCTGGAGGTACGGGTGCTGTAATTACTCCTACTCTTAGCAGTCTAGTAGATTGCGAGTTGGTGGCAGCCAATACCTCTTCCAAAGATGTTTTCAGATCTTTTCTCGTTAGTGAGCGCAGCCGCGAATTGACAGGCGAAGGTCACCACAAATTGGATCTATTCAGGTGGGGTACTTTTCTAACTACTGTGAAGGGAATGATTCCTACCATCACTACCAATTTTTCAACTGTATTACCAGCCTATGTAAATGCTACGGCAAGGGATACTTGTTTTCCAATTCCCATTCAGGAAATGTCCTTAAACCCATTAATGGTGCAAAACCCAGGATGGAACTAGTTTCAAACAATTGATGGATCAAAAATAGTTGCCCCCTTACAATACTGTAAGGGGGCTTTTTTTACCGCATATTAGGCAGACTAGTAGAAATAAAAAATCGTACACCCATTAGTCGCTTTTACCGTTCGGCTAACATCGTTCTTTAACAATATCGTATTCAATCAGCCAATCGGTTCCCCAGTTTGTCTGAGTAGATTTGATACCTTTGTTCCTAAATCACTGTTTCTAAAAACTGTTTTATTAAAAGCCAGCTCAATAAATTACCTTCGCCACCCTACTTAAAATATTGAAAGATGAAATTGGAAGCATTGCTATTGCAAAGAAGTGAAAACAACTGTGAGTTGTGCAAATCGAATGATGGGGTAAAACTATACGAAGTGTTACCACAAAAAAGTACCAGTGAAGAAAACTGTATGATGATTTGCGCAACCTGCTTGGCACAAATAGAAAAAAAGGCTGAGCCCAATAGCAGCCACTGGCAATGTCTGACGGAAAGTATGTGGAGCGAGGTGCCCGGTATTCAGGTAGTAGCCTGGCGTATGCTAAACCGCTTTAGAAGTGAAAGTTGGGCAACCGATAACCTTGACATGCTCTATTTGGATGATGAAAAGCTAGCTTGGGCTAAGGCCACCGGCGACCATGATAATGACTCTACGGTAGAATTACACAAGGATAGCAATGGCACTGTATTACAGACAGGCGATACGGTAGTATTGACCAAATCATTGGATGTAAAAGGGTCTACCCTCAATGCAAAGATGGGAACCGTGGTAAAAAATATTCGGATTGTAGAAGAAAATACCGAACAGATAGAAGGCAAAATCGAAGGTCAAGTAATTGTAATTCTTACCAAATATGTAAGGAAGCAGCAAGGGTAATGTGAGGAGCAATTATTTTTTATTGTAAATCTTTCATCAGCGGGTAAATTATTTTATCTGCTGATTTTTTGATTCTTTCAGTCAGTCATATTTCCATCTGCATAAAGCACCAACAATTCTTGCATACTGTCTTTCAAAGCTCCGGAGGCTTCATCAAAAAAATTATCTTTTAGTTTTTTAGACGCTTTATTGTCATTCGATTTTTTGATAGTCGCTTTAACCATATCTAGTTCATCAAAAAAAATAGGAATATTTTTTTCGTAATAAGGGTTGATAGCTTCTATATTGATTAATAGATCTTCATACTCAGCTACAATATTATTGATCTCCACTACATTTTCTGTGGAATGCCTTCTTGGAATCCGGTCAAATAATTCGTTTAGCGCTGCTGTAATTGAATTCATTTTTGGAAGTATGATGGTAAACAAATGTACGCCAAAGGCTGCTGAAAGAGGAATGTTTTATCTGCCAGTACTCTGCCATCTGAAGACTAGCCATAATTTTGGCAAAAATGCACTTATCAGTTGAGCACAGGGATTCATATTCCCAACCGAAGGTAATTTTGTATTCCGACATTTATTAGCAGTGCTTGGTTTGATTGATTCAGGCTAATTTAGTGAGTTTGGATTATATTTATCAAAATTACGGACTATGAAAAAAATTGGAATATTTTTATACTTAATAATGGCAACTATGTTACAGGGTTCAGCACAAAAGAATTTAGCCTCGCAAAAACTATTGCGGCATGTGGTACTATTTAGTTTTAAAGCAGGGAGTAGTCCCGAGCAAATCAATGCCGTAAAGGAAGCGTTTGCAGCGTTACCACAAAAAATACCGCAGATTAAATCATTGGAATGGGGCATCAATAATAGTCCCGAAAATTTGGCACAAGGATATACACATTGTTTCTTTCTAAGTTTTGCTTCTGAAAAAGATAGGGCCATTTACTTACCTCACCCAGATCACAAGGCTTTTGGTAAAATCCTTACCCCTATTTTAGACAAGGTGTTGGTATTTGATTATTGGGCTGAAAAGTAGCTGATAGCGTAGTCAGCAAAAAAAATTGCGCTAGATAAGCGTCTCGTGCTAAATAAGTTTCATTATGCAAACATCGGCCGAAAAAAAAATTGCTATTGTCTGTAACGTTCTTGCTGGAGTGGGTAAAGCAAGTTGGTTAGCTGAAAAAATAGCAGTACAACTTGCCGCCAAACAGATAGGCTATGTTATTTATAAAGAAAACTGGCCAGCTGATTTCAATTTTTTCACAGAAGTTTTTATTGTGGGAGGTGATGGAACGCTCAATTATTTTATCAACAGGTATCCCAATATCGAATTACCCCTAGTGATTTTTAATGGGGGTACGGGCAATGATTTTCATTGGTTACTTTATGCCAACAAAACGCTGGATGAGCAATTGCAGGTGGCATTGACAGAAAGCCCCAAACCTATTGATATTGGTAAATGCAACGAGCGTTATTTTATCAATGGGGTGGGCATTGGTTTTGAGGGAGCGGTAGCCAAAGCCTTGATGGGAAAGAAAAAACAACCAGGAAAGACTTCCTTTCTTATCACGGTGTTGAAAAAAATTGTCACCTATCATTCAAAAAATTATTGGATACAATCAGCAAAAGTGCTGTACCAAGGAAAGAAGTTACTGGTGGATATCAGTAATGGCGCACGTGCTGGCGGTGGATTTCATATTGCACCGGAGGCAAGGGCCGATGATGGCATGCTAGATGTAATCATTGTTGAATCAATTAGGCCCTGGCAAAGATTATGGTATCTTCCTATAATTGAGAAAGGCAAGCACCTGAAATTGCCGATTGTTCACCACTCACTCTCCAGTGAAATCACTATTGAGAGTGACCAGCTGATTCAATATCATTTGGACGGAGAATATTTTGAAGCACAAAAATTAGTGATTCACATTTTACCCGCTAAAGTATATATTAGATTTTAAAATACGCTTCTCCCACAATTTTTTTAAACTTTCAGTGCTACCTTTTTTCCAGTTTTAACTGCCAAATAAATAGCATCAATAATTTTTAAATCTTTTAACGCCTCATTGCCATCAACAGCTACAATGGGTTGCTTGCCCTTCAAAATAATTCCTGCCATCTCTTCCATTTGTACTGTCTGGTGAGCAACATGCGGGTGGGTTAATTCGCCTTTATGGGTTTTTCCCATGATAGGGCCGTAATTGGTGGAGGGTTGCATTTCTGCAAATCCCTTTTCACCTGAAAGGAAAATCCGATCGAGGTAATTGATATTGTAAGAGGATAAACAGGAGGCGATTGCTCCACCGGGAAACCCCAATTGAAACTGGATGGTTTCGTCTACCCCCTCTTTAAATATTTCGAAATTTGTTTTGGTTTCCTGTGCGGTTACCCAAATAGGGTCTTCGCCTATCATATAGCGGGCAGCATTGAGTGCATAAATGCCGATGTCCATCATTGAACCTCCACCAGCAAGTTGTTTATTCAATCTCCATTGGGTTGGGTCGCCAATTCTAAATCCACATAAACCCTGGAAAAACATGATTTTTCCAAATTCCCCTTGATTTCGCATGCGAATAATTTCCAATGTTTTTGGCTCAAAGTGCATTCTGTAACCTACCAAGAGTTTAACATTCGCTTGATTACAGGCATCAATCATTTCCTTTCCTTCTTTTGCATTCAGTGCCATCGGTTTTTCACAGATAACATGTTTGCCAGCTTTGGCAACTCGAATAACCTGGTCGTGGTGAAGTGCATTGGGTGTGATAACATATACTGCATCTATTTCAGGATTGTCTTTGATCTGGTCAAAATTTTCATAGTTATAACAGTTGCCTTCGGGAATATGGTACTTGCTTTGCCAGTCTTTTATTTTTGCTGGTGTGCCACTAATGATGCCAGTCAATTTGGCCATCTTGCAGGATTGCATAGCTTCTGCAACGCGGGTGCCGTAACTTCCCAATCCCATAATTGCCACACGAAGTACAGGGCCTTCGTAAGGAGAAGGAGAACTAGGGTTACTACTGGCAAAACTTTCGGCAGGTAAATTTAAAACCACCAGCCCACCGGTAATTTTTTGTAAAAATTCGCGACGTGAATTCATAGTGTTTTATATTTTCGTACTTAAAAAATCAACTCGTCATTCAATTATTTATTTTTTGAGCGCGGACAATAATTAGTTAGTTACCATCTAGTCTATTTCAATTTTTTTAATTGCGCGTTGTAAAAATTTAGCGTTTCAATAACATCAGGAAGATTATTTTCCCAGTTTGACTCGTGTTCAATGGAGAACATTCCCTTAAAATTTTGACGTTTTAATTCGGAAAAAATAGGCGCAAAATCGATTGTTCCTTTTCCAACTAGCGTATCAGCGGCATTGGTTTTATCAAATGTGGTGATATCCTTTAGGTGAACGCCATAAATATGTCCCTCTAGTTTTTTCAGACAGTCAACTGGGTTGAGGCCGCTACGAGCCCAGTGACCAAGGTCAGCACAGGCTCCGATATTGGTATGGCCCTTAATAGCTGCCAATACTGAATCAGGATGCCAGTAAACATTCGGTCTAGGATGTTCGTGAATGGCAATTTTTATTTTATACACTCCAGCAAGGCTGTCTATCAAATCCCAATGGGTCTTGATAGGTTCGGTGGTAATATAACTCAGGCCAAATTCTTTGGCTAGGTCAAAAGTTTTAATCCAGTCTTCCCTATTGGCTGGACTAATTACGCCCATAGCCACTATTTTGATATGGCGTAATTGTAAAAGTCCTTTCAGTTTTTTTCTTTCTGCAGCGGGCATGTTAAAGCCAAATGCTTCTTTACTAGTATTGTCCAATAACTGACCAGGGTAGGCTTCAATGTAGGTGATGCCGGCGGTTTCAGTTTTTGCTAAAGCTTCCTCTTGAGTAAACAACCGAAAGGTCCACATTTG
This sequence comes from Chitinophagaceae bacterium, assembly GCA_947472215.1. GTDB lineage: Bacteria > Bacteroidota > Bacteroidia > Chitinophagales > Chitinophagaceae > Ferruginibacter. The sequence goes on along the minus strand of CANJAW010000013.1, from coordinate 8,141 downwards.
CACACCTAGTTTCCAATTGGCGTCAATAAAACTTTTATTTGGGCCTCCCTTGGTTAGCAATTGCTGACTATAGGAATTATTAATAGAAGCAATCAGAAGGAGAGCTACAAGAATACTATTTCTAAGTAAAAATTTATTTTCCATTGTTTATTTTAAAATCTTTTTTTGTAGCAAAAAAATATAGAAAGTTTATTCAATCACTTTCTCCACAATTTTGCCCGATTGCTTATTTTTTAAAATTACTTTTTTTGCTCCATAGTGCGTCATCTCTTCTTTAATGAGATAATGATTGGAGTCGTATTCTACCAAATGGCTTTCCTTGCTTAAGCCAGTTTTGCCGCGCCAAATATCCAATTGTATCGGTTCCCATAATTTTGTTTTGGCCGATTTGTATGCAGCATCGATGATGGCGTTTACCACATAGCCATCATAAAAAGTTTCGCGTGGAGCGGTTCCATTTTCCATGCAGTTAAACATTTCAGCAAACATATGATTGTATCCAAGGTCGTTGATTTCATCTCCAACTGGAAAAAGCCATCCACTGTTGCTTTCTGCTTTTTCTGCGATATAATCTCCTCCCTTACCTGTAGTAAACATTTCTAGACCGGTGCGTAAAAAATTATTGACCCAGATGGTTCCTTCGGTTCCCATCACTTCATCTCTTAGGTCAAGGCCGCCACGGAAAGTCCAACTTACTTCAAATTGTGCCATGGCTCCATTTTCATATTTAATCAATCCAATGGCATGGTCTTCTGCATCGATGGGCTTTACCTGGGTGTCGGCCCAGCACATCACTTCTACGGGTTTAATATCTTTACCAATATAGGTGCGGGTAATTTCAATACAATGGCAACCCAGATCGAGTATGCAGCCGCCACCGGCTTGTTCGATGTCCCAAAACCAGTCGCTATGAGGGCCGGGATGGGTTTCTCTTGATTTTGCCCATAGGATTCTACCCAGTGCCCCGTTCTTTACACTTTCATAGGATTTTAAGAATTTCGGTGTATACACAAGGTCTTCGAGGTAGCCGTTAAAAATGCCAGCGGCTTCTACAGCGAGTAGCATTCGCTTGGCTTCTTCCGCATTACGTCCCAAGGGTTTGGTGGTGAGCACTGCTTTTTTGTGTTTGCAGCATAACATTACTGCAGCCTCGTGCAGATGATTGGGTAATGCAATGCATACTACATCAACGTCGGGCTGCGCAATAGCATCTTCCATGTCAGTAGTGTAGCGATCGCAATGATAGTCGGCTGCAAATTTTTTTGCAGCTTCTTCACGACGAGAATATACCGTGATAACGCTGTCCTTACTTCTTTGTCCCTGTAATGAATCGGCATAAAATCTTCCTATAAATCCGGAGCCTAACATAGCAATTCGTTTCATAATTTCAATTGGTAGTTTATTTTTTAAGTAGTGGTGATTGTATAAAAAAAATTGATTTTAATTGGAGCGCATCTGCTATTCCACTTATCTGGTATAGATTTTATGCCTCAGGAATTATTTGATTTTTATTATCCTTAAAAAATAGGATAAAAATAACCAGTACTGCAGCTGCAATACCTGCAGGCACCATCCAGATACTTTTCCATGCTACGATTGCATTTACAGTAAAATAATCTTTTACAATGCCAGATAGCGTTGATCCAATCCACATACCAATTCCATAAGTGGCCATCGTGATCATTCCTTGCGCAGCGCTTTGTATTTTTTCCCCGGCTTTATTATCAGTATATATTTGTCCGGTTACAAAAAAGAAATCGAAGCAAACCCCATGCAAAAGAATGCCAGCAAATAGCATCCATTCAGCAGCACCTGCATTACCGAAGCTAAAGAATACAAAACGCAAACTCCAGGCAATCATACCCACTGCAATCATCCATTTAACGCCAAATTTTCTAAAGAAAAAAGGAATCAGTAAAATGAAAAATGCTTCAGAAAACTGTCCGAATGTCATATTGCTGGTTACATGCTGCATCCCAGCTTCTGTAAGGTACAAATTAGCAAAACTGTAGTAAAACGATAAGGGGATACAGATTAAAATGGAGGCAATAAAAAAAGCGACAAAAGATTTATCCTTAAATAAAACAAACGAATCGGTTCCGAGAATTTGTGAAAAGCTTGTTTTGGTAGAACTTGACTTGGGCGGTGTATCGGGCAAAAAGAAACTAAAAATCCCTAGCGCAGCGGATACTACGGCGGCCATTTTAAAAGTAAATACCAGTTCTTCAGTAGTGATTTTAAAAACCTTGTCCAGCAGCCATCCGGTTGCGATCCATCCAATGGTTCCTAGTACCCGTATGGAAGGGAATTCTTTGCCGGGGTCTTTCATTTGTCTGAATGCCACCGAATTGGTTAGTGCAAGCGTGGGTGCATAGAGCAATGCATACAATAGCAGTAACCAATAAAATGAATCGGGGTTATCAGTAGAAGAGATAAGGTACAACAGAACAGCACCTGCGAGGTGCAAAATACCCAGTACTTTTTGGGCAGCAAAAAATCTATCTGCAATCATGCCTACAAAAAATGGTGAAATGATGGTTGCAATTGCCATCGCTCCATAGGCTGCTCCAACCTGTCCGCCGGAAGCATGTAAAACTTTGTCAAGATAAGTCCCCATGGTCACATACCAAGATCCCCATATAAAAAACTCGAGGAACATCATGATCGAAAGCTGAATTCTTGTAGATGGTTTCATTGATTTTTTTAATTAATTGTTTAATGGCAAGCGTCCAATTCATTTGTTATGATGGAAATTGTTTTTCAATCCAATCGCAATTCCCCCTACTCAATGCTGTTCAAAATGTATGGTCAGCATTTTTGTAATAAGGTTAGGGGAACCAGCTTTCTTTTCCGAAGATAAATTTTTGATTTAACTCATCCTAAAAAAATCTTTTTTTACTTTTCTCTGTAGCTGTGCCGATTGTAAATTATATGAAGTAGTTATAACTAAACCTCTAAACCCCTAAACCTCTAAACCCCTAAACCCCTAAACCCCTAAACCCCTAAACCTCTAAACCTCTAAACCTCTAAACCCCTAAACCTCTATACCTCTAAACTCCGAACCCCAAAAGATTAACCGCTGCTTGAATAAGTGTTTTATCTTTGAGCCATAAAATTGGAAAAATATGAGCCCCGAAGCGCTTTCAAATCTTCGCAAGGATTACACCCTGCACTCACTTAATGAGGAAGAGGTAGCTGAGTCACCCATTGCGCAATTTTCAAAATGGTGGGAGGAAGCAGCCGCTTCCAGTATCGTGGAAATGAATGCCATGACAGTAGCCACTGTCGATAGTACGGGGGTGCCTGATGCAAGAATCGTTTTATTGAAAGCTTTTGACGAGAAAGGTTTTGTTTTTTTTACCAATTACAATAGTGCAAAAAGCAAGCAATTGGATCTGAACCCTCATTGCTGCTTATTGTTTTTCTGGAAAGAACTCGAAAGACAGGTTCGTATAACTGGAGTGGCCGAAAAAATTTCTTTGAAAGAAAGTATTGACTATTTTGATAGTCGCCCAGAGGGGAGTAAAATTGGTGCATGGTCATCTCCTCAAAGTATGGTGGTGGCCGGCAAAGCCTTTCTGAAAGAAACCTTTGATTATTATGCAGAGCGGTTCAAACATGGCGCTATACCAAAGCCTCCTCATTGGGGTGGTTACCGTATTAAACCCGTGAGCATTGAGTTTTGGCAGGGTCGTCCCAGTAGAATGCACGACAGGATTTTATATACCGAAACTAGTCTAGGTGTTTGGAAAACCGAAAGATTGGCACCTTGACCTAGAGCAGGTTGTAGGGTAAATTCGACCTATTGATTTTACTATAACTCAAATTCCCAAACTGTACGGTAAATGCCTTTATTTTCTATGTAGGTTAGAAAAGAGTGGTAGAAGGCATCCCCTCCAATGGTGGAACTGTCGCCGATTACAAAAAGCTGTTCCTTGGCTCTTGTGATGGCCACATTCATTCTACGGTAATCTTTTAAAAACCCGATATCCCCATCGTCATTGCTGCGTACCAGCGATAAAATAATGGTGTGCTGCTCTTGCCCCTGAAAACTATCGATGGTGCTGATGCGCATTTCTTTGGGCAATAGTTCTCTTGCAGCAGCTACCTGTCCCGCATAAGGAGAGATGAAAGCGGTTTTGACTGGATCAAGATTTTCAGTGGAAATCAGTTTTTGAGCTATCGCCAGTTCTCCTTCATTTTGCAAACTCATTCCGTTACTGCCATGCGCCTCGTTCAACCCCGACCCTGCTGTATCTATGAAACTGAGGTGAACCCCTGTATCCAATAAGTGGGTAGCCGTTTGTAATAGGTTGTTATAAAAATAATTGCTGGAAAACCCTGCGATGGTTGCTCGCATCCGGTATTGCGTATTTAATAAAAAAACTGGGTTTACCCTTTCAATACTTGATTCCAATATGGACTGTTGCAAACCCATTCGAGCAGCCTCATGGCTCAATACGGTAGGGGGTAGCTGTAAATGATCTCCGGCCAATACATATTTTTGCGCCAATGGGAATATGCACCATGCCAGCGGTTCTATACATTGTCCGGCTTCATCTATCACTAGGGTGTTGAAGGTGAGTTGTTTAATTTTTGAATCGTACAACCCGATGGGCGTGCCAGCAATTACCTCGGCTGCTGCATATAGTTTTTCCTCGTTGTAGGATTGTAATTTTTTTATTTCGGTTCTGATGCTTTTTACTTCCTTAAATAATAGGTTACGTTGCTCTCTTTCCGCCTTTCCAAAACTTCTTTTATATTTCAAGGCCATTTTCCTGAATTCCTCTGCCCTTATTTTTAACTGCTTGATCTCTTTTTGCTGCTTGCTATTGGCGAGTTTTCCTTCAGGGGTATGTGGAAACAGCACTGCGTCTACCTTACTGGTATTTCCTACCCTTAACACCTCAACACCCTGTAAAAGCAGGCCTTTGGCAATATTATCTACCGCTGTATTGCTTGGTGCTGCTACCAATACTTTTTCTCCGGATTTGATTAATTGAATGATGCCCTCAATCAAGGTAGTGGTTTTACCCGTGCCAGGTGGACCATGAACAATGGCAATATTTTCATTTTGGGTAATTGCTTCCACCGCTTTTTGCTGGCTTTCATTTAATTGCTGATTTTTATAATTAAGCGGTAAGGGGGCTGTTGTAGCAACTGTTATCTTAACCGGTGAGTCACCGTGTATTTTTTCAAATAGTTGAAGCGAGGCGGGATTTTTTTCCAGTTCGTTCAATACCGATTTCAGGATGGTGGTAGTGCGTTGGTCGGGGGCTAATTTTATTCCTACCCCATTATCCTCTATCCAATCTGGAAAGTCGGGAGCAAAAAGCCTACACTCGCCTATTTTACCTTCTAAATTGATCAATACTCCTTTTATGGGCTCTTCTCCCGAAAAGAAGCATTCAATAGCAGCCCCATCTTTAAACTGGTTGGTCTCTGAAGGAAAATTAAGTCGAAAACTTATTTCTGGATAATCTGCGTAGCCAAAATTTTTTCGAGTAACTATAATTGGGTGTAAAGCCAACCCCTCTGCTTTTAGTGATTTTAGCGTATGCTGTTGATCCAGACTATATCTTCTTACTTGCTCTTTCTCTTCCAGATCAATGCATTGAATCAGCTTTTTTATATATGGGTGGGAAGAAGGCATGTGGGTAAAATTACTACCGATAAAAACAATAAAAAAATATTCGTCTTTTGTAAATGATATTGTCAAGACAATCAGGGTAGCCTGTAAAAACCATGTGATCCAATGATGGTAGATAGTACTACATTTGCAGCCCGACTATATTGTCCGAGGTATATATTTTATCACATGTCAAAACTTGCTGCTGATGAGAAGTTTCTTGATCTCTCTGATTACGGTAGACCAATCGCAAAGCTTTTTGTAAATCAAATAAAAAACACCCGTTTTACCCCCATTCATGTTACGCTTCTATTTGGAATTTGTGGTTTGATTGCTATTTATTGCATACTCATGGGTTGGTATTTTTTTGCAGGAATTTTCTTGGTGCTAAAATCAATCATTGATGCAGCGGATGGTGAATTGGCAAGAGTTAAAAATACGCCCTCCTACACGGGACGATACCTAGATAGTGTTTTTGATTTCCTGCTGAATTTCTTTTTTTTAATGGCAATCTGCTATGTTTCGAAAACTGCTTTTTTAAACACCCTACTGGCTTTTATTGGGATTCAATTGCAAGGAACGCTCTATAATTATTATTATGTGATTTTGAGAAACAAATCAGTAGGTGGCGATGCAACTAGCAAAATATTTGAATACAAATCTCCTAGGGCTTTTTCTGGAGAAAGCCAGCGGTCGGTGAATGTTTTATTTGCCCTCTATTCTTTCTTTTACGGAGGGTTTGACAAAATCATTCATTTTTTAGACAGGGATGCATACAAGGTAAAAACATTTCCCAACTGGTTCATGACCATGGTATCTCTTTATGGATTGGGGTTTCAATTATTAATCATTGCAATCATGCTGCAGTTAGGTTCGATAGAATATATTGTTCCCTTTTTTATTGGCTATACTTTATTTGTATTTGTTTTAATTGGGATAAGAAAAGTTTTTTTACCAAGTAATTAAATTAATAAAAATCACCCATAAAAAGGAGAGTAGCCGATAACGCTATTCGCTTTTTTTAGGGGAGTCAATGGTTGTTAGCTATTAACTTTTGTACATAAAAATGGGAAACTCCTATTGGAATTTCCCATAAATTATAAGTACCAATTAATCAACCTACAACGCTTTTAGGGCTTGTATTCTTTCCCACCGTTTACGAATCCCATTATTCGCGGCAGCTAAAAATTCAGTTGCCTTTTCCGGATAATTATTCTTGATGGTTGCAAACCTGTTTTCATTGTAAAGGAAATCCTCTAATGGAATAGAAGGGTCCTTGCTGTCTAGCACAAAACGTTTGCCCTGTTCATTGAGTGGGTTATAATGGAAAAGTGGCCAGTAGCCTGTTTTTACAGCCAGCTCCTGCTGCTCTAATCCATGACACATATCGTAGCCGTGCGCAATACAATGGCTATAGGCAATAATAATGGATGGGCCAGGAAAAGCCTCCGCTTCGAGAATGGTTCTGAGTGCATGTACGTCATTGGCACCCATTGAAATTTCTGCAACAAAAGCGTTCCCATGTGCGATGGCTTGCATGGCAAGGTCTTTTTTACCCGTAGTTTTTCCTTTGATTGAATACTTGGCACTTGCCCCAATGGGAGTAGACTTTGATTTTTGTCCACCAGTATTGGAATAAACTTCTGTATCCAGTACCAATATGTTCACATTTTCGCCGGTAGAAAGTACATGGTCTAGCCCGCTAAACCCAATATCATATGCCCAGCCATCGCCCCCTACAATCCACATGGATTTGTGTTCGAGAAACTCAGCTATTTGATATAATAAAGTTGCATCTGGCTGCACCATTTTTTTTAATCGGGTCTTTAATTCATTCACATTTTTCCGTTGTTGTATGATGGCTGTTTCATCGGCTTCTACATTGTTGAGGATAGCATCCGTAAGTTCTGCGCCTACTTCCTCCCGCAATTTTTTTAGCAGCGAAATTCCATAATCGCGCTTCATGTCGGTGGCTAACTTAATGCCTAAACCAAACTCTGCATTGTCTTCAAAAAGTGAGTTGGCCCATGCAGGTCCGAGACCCTCCGCATTTTTACTCCAGGGTGTAGTAGGAAGGTTTCCGCCAAAGATGGAAGAGCAACCGGTTGCATTGGCAACTATCATCCGGTCACCAAATAATTGAGTGAGTAATTTTAAATAAGGCGTTTCACCGCAGCCGCTACAGGCCCCTGAAAATTCGAACAACGGTTCTAGCAACTGTGAGCCTTTGATAGTGCCTCTGTTAACCCTAGTCCTGTCAATATCGGGCAAAGAAATAAAGAAATCCCAATTTTGTTTTTCAGTTTCTTTTAAGGGCAATACTTCTTGCATATTGATTGCCTTGTGACCGGGCTCCGATTTGCTTTCTATTGGACAAACTTCTACGCAAAGATTACATCCAGTACAATCTTCTACGGCCACTTGTAAGGTATAAGATTCTGTGTCTTTAAAAAACTCTTTCCCAATTGGAGCGGTGTGTTTAAAAAAATCAGGGGCATCTACTAGCAAGTCG
>CANJAW010000012.1:0-17074 GCA_947472215.1 Chitinophagaceae bacterium | reverse complement strand
GTATAATCAATTTGCTCCTCATTGGTGAAACGGCCAAGGCCAAAACGAAGTGAACTGTGTGCCAAATCATCCCCTAAACCCAATGCTTTCAACACATAAGATGGTTCGAGCGATGCAGAAGTACAAGCAGAGCCGGAACTTAATGCGATATTTTTATTAAATCCCATTAACAACCCTTCCCCTTCTACATGCTTAAAAGAAATATTGGTCACATGCGGTAAACGATGTTCAGTACTTCCATTGATATAAGCTTCTTCCAGCTTCATTAATTCCGTTTCCAACTTATCCCTTAGTTTACTGATTCGTATGGTATCTTCTTCCATATCCTGCATACATATTTCACAAGCTTTGCCAAATCCTACTATACCGGGTACATTGAGTGTTCCGCTGCGCATTCCTCTTTCATGGCCGCCGCCGTCCATTTGTGCGGTAACTTTTACCCGAGGATTTTTACGACGCACATACAAGGCGCCTACTCCTTTAGGTCCATACATTTTATGAGCGGTAAATGCCATTAAATCAATCCCGTCTTTATTTACATCCACGGGTATTTTCCCTACGGCTTGCACAGCATCTGTAAAAAGCAGCACCCCATGTTTTTTAGCAATGGTGCTAATTGCGCTAATTGGCTGAACAGTACCAATTTCATTATTAGCATACATAATCGCTATTAGAATGGTAGTAGGACGAATAGCTGCTTCCAGCTCATTGAGATCGATTAAACCATCCGGCTTTACCTTCAAATAAGTTACCTCTCCCCCAGCTTTTTCAATATGCTTACATGTATCCAAAACTGCTTTATGCTCGGTGGTAGCTGTAATAATATGATTGCCTTTGCTAGCATACATCTCAAAAATGCCCTTTATAGCTAGGTTATCGCCCTCAGTAGCACCACTAGTAAAAATGATCTCTTTTGGATCTGCTCCAATTAATTTAGCCACCTGCTCACGTGCATAGTCTACCGCTTCCTCTGCTTCCCAGCCAAAAGGATGATTACGACTAGCTGCATTGCCAAAATGCTCCAAAAAATAAGGGGTCATCGCTTCCAATACCCTAGGATCCATGGGAGTGGTTGCATTGTTATCTAGATAAATCGGTAACTTCAACATATTCTTCTATTTTTATATTACAACGCAAATTTACTATAAATGGTTTTATTTTAGCGGTCCGAAGCAGTCAAAGGCATTCATTTTACCTATTTCGTAAACACTGAGCACCAAAACAGTCAAAAAAATCATCTATGCTAAAAATTGAACATATTGGTATTGCCGTAAAAGAGCTGGCAACTTCGGTACCCCTATTTGAAAAGCTACTCAATACAAACTGTTACAAGACTGAAATAGTTGCAACAGAGCAAGTAAATACTGCCTTTTTTCAAAAGGGCGACACCAAAATTGAACTGTTGGAAAGTAGTACACAAGATGGTGTCATTGCCAAATTCATTGAAAAAAAAGGCGAAGGAATTCATCATATTGCACTTGAAGTAGCCGATATCGAAGCTGAAATGGCAAGATTGAAAACGGAAGGATTTATATTACTAAACGAAATACCCAAACTGGGGGCAGATAATAAGTTGGTTTGTTTTTTACATCCCAAAGGAACCAACAGCGTATTAATAGAGTTGTGTATGGAAAATAAATGAGTACTGAATTGACTTCAGAACTAGCTCACTGAAAGGTCATTTCTACGCTAATCATTGGGAGAGGCTTTGAAAGATACCTGCTATTTCATATTTTACCTTAAGTAGGGGTTGCTCGCCTTTTCTGCACCAATAGTGGTAGTTGCACCATGACCACTATATACCACTGTTTCCTCGGGTAATACAAGTAATTTAGTTTTAATATGGTGTAATAAAGCCTCGTGATCCCCCAAAGGCAAGTCCGTTCTTCCAATACTTCCCTGAAACAATACATCACCTCCAATTAAAAAATGTTGGTCGGCACAATAAAAACAAATACTTCCAGGGGAGTGGCCTGGAACTTCAATTACAGCCAACTCACTATTCCCTAGCTGTATTTTATCTCCCTCCTTCAATAAAATAAATTCCCCTTCGTAGCTATCAAAAGGAAGATTGTACATTAATCCGGAGGTAGGGGCGTAGGACAGCACTAGTTTCTCCTTTTCGTGGATCTGTAGGGTTAATTGGTAAGTTTCTGCAACCATTTTATTCCCAAATACATGATCTAGGTGGCAATGGGTGTTGAGTAAATGGGTTGGTTTTAGCTCATTTTGGGTAATAAAGGCCTTCAGGCTTTCTTTTTCAGCGTCAAAATAGCATCCCGGATCAATAATGATGCATTGTTTTGACTCATTATAGAGTAAATAGGTATTTTCCCCGATAGGATTGAAAGTAAAAGATTTTATTTTAAACATTAGCAATTTGTTTACTTAATAATGCAATATTTTTATGATTAATTTAGATACATTCTTTATTTTACCAAATATCAAATTCAGCATGGCAAAGTTCAGCATAATTTTCACATACCTCTGCATTCTTTTGTTTGGATCCTATACCTCAACGGCCCAGGTAAATACGGTGGAGTTTGGTAAAAACCGAGTGCAATTTAAAAAATTCAAATGGCAATATTACCAAACCAAAAACTTCAATACTTATTTTAATCAAAATGGGCAGGAGCTAGCCAAATTTATAGCACAAGTAGCAGAAGAAGAAACGCCAAAAATAGAAGCCTTTACAGAATATAGTCTTCAGCGAAGGGCCAATATTATTGTATACAATGAATTTGCTGATTTACAACAGTCAAATATTGGCATGGGCATTGACTGGCAAATAACTGGTGGAGCAACCCAATTGGTCAATAATAAAATGGTGGTTTATTTTAATGGTGACCATGCACATTTGCGAAAACAAATCAGGGAAGGTATCGCCCGAATTTTAACAGACAATATTTTATTTGGCGACGACCTGGGAGAAGTTGCTGGCAACCAAGCTTTACTGGATTTGCCCAAATGGCTAACCAATGGGTATGTTGCTTTTGCAGGTGAGAACTGGAATACAACACTCGATGATGAATTAAAAAGTGAAATCCTTAGTGGTAACTACCGGAATTTTTATCAGTTTGCATTTGAAAAGCCTTTGCTTGCAGGGCATTCATTCTGGCATTTTATTGAGGAAAAATATAAAAAAGAAAATGTTACCTATCTATTTTATCTAGCAAGAGTTTATAAAAATTTAAACCGGGCTTGTCTGCAAATCTGCAAGCAAAAATTCAAAAATGTATTGAGTGAATTCATGGAGTTTGAAGAGGAGAAATACTTTGCTGATATTTCAAAAAGAAAGGCATACCCAAAAGGGAGTGTTATTGAAAGTTTTGATATCAATAAAAGAAAGGATTACTACCGCATCAATGTAAAACCTGTTGCCAAAAATAGCACGTATGCAATGTTGGAATACAAAAAAGGATTGGTAAAATTACAACTGAGTGAAGATTTCAGCTTTACTACCTTGCTGAAATACGGCATCCGGAGTTACAAAAATGAAACTAACCCCGACTATCCAATTATGGCTTGGGATCCAAAAGGGACTAGGCTTACAGTAATCTATAGTCAAGAAGGGAAATTGAAATTGTTTGTATATGATGTAGTATCGAGAATAAAATCTCCCAAACTGGATTTAACTAAACAGTTTCAACAAATTCAGGATGTAAAATACATGCTCGATAGCAAAACGCTTTTATTGAGTGCGGTGAAAAATGGCCATACCGATATTTTTACCCTCAATTTAGAAAATGAAAAAGTGCAGCAGATTACCGACGATGTATATGATGATCTAGATGCAACATTTGTTTCATTTCCTGGAAAAACGGGAATTATTTTCGCAAGCAATCGACCAAGTGCAGATGCAAAATCAAGCGATACCGTTTTGCCTAGTAAAAACAACTACAATATATTCCTCATTACAAATTTTGGAAACAAATCAGCACTCAACCAAATCACACAATTATCGCATCAGCAGTATGGTAACGCCCGATATCCAATGCCTTATAATTCGAACCACTTCACCTTTATCAGTGATGAAAATGGGGTGGCCAACAGATATGCTGGATTCTTTACCACAAAGGCTGCCGGACTTGATACACTGGTATTGATTGCTGATGAAATTCTGAGAAATCCTTCTTTAAAAGAAGTAGATAGCACACTAAAGGTTCATAAGAAAAGCGATGTGGATTCTATTGCAGTAGTGGCAGTTTCGAAGGATTCTGCTTATACATTTCCCCTTACAAATTATGAAAGTAGTGTTGCAGAAACAAGGATTGCAGGTGCCAACAACCAGGTGAGTGAGGTTACCCGACAAAGTGATGAAAAAACATTGTACAAATTAAAAATCGATGAGAACACCCTCCGCCGAAGAAATATAACGGTGCCCCCTACTTCCTATATGAAAGGAATTGTGATGGCCGATAAGATTATGGAAAAATCTGTAGACCAGTTAGATATTCCTTTAATCAATTTGGACACTGTTAACAATGAGGCCAATGCTTTTCAAACTGAATTTGAAAACGATAAGAAGCAGAATGAAAAGGCAGGAAAAATGGGTAAAGCGGAAGAAGGTGAAAAAAATGAGGTGCTAAAAAAAGCAAAGTTGTTCGTTTACAAACCGGTAAAATTCGGGGCCGATTATGGTGGTGTAGCTTTCAACAACTCGGTACTCTATAATCGCTACCAGCCCTACGCAGGTGGCCAGGGACCTATTAATCTATCGTCCAATTCAGTATTGAATGGGCTAATTCGGCTAGGCACTTCCGAATTAATGGAAGACATTAAAATTACCGGTGCTTTTAAATTATCTACCAATTTAAAAGACAATGAATGGTTGATGAGCTATCAAAATTTAAAAAGAAGATTTGACTGGGGAACTACTTACTACAGAAATGTAATAGGCGCTGACAACGGCAGGATATTCACCAATCTTTACCAGGCTAGTGTAGCTTACCCATTCGATAATAGTAAAAGAATAAAATTGGATGTAGGTATCAGAAGTGATAGAAGCGTTTTCTTCACTGATATTAATGATATCAACAGTTTGAAGGAACCAGATATAAAAAGAAAATTTGTAACTACCCACGTTGAATATGTATACGACAACACGCTCAACCCTTCTCAAAATATTTGGAACGGACTTAGGTATAAATTGTATTTCGATTGGAATACGGATGTAAGCAAGGAAGTATACAGTACAGGTAAATTCAACTTTAACTGGGGAATGGATGCCCGTTATTATTACCCCATTTACCGTAATTTTATTTGGGCAGGCCGAGCAGCGGGTGAATTTAGCTGGGGCAATCAAAAAACAATTTACTTCTTAGGTGGAACAGATGGTGGGCTATTTCCCAAATTTAACGACAACCCACCCGCAGCTGATAACTACTATACTTTTCAAAGCCTTGCGGTAAATATGAGGGGTTTTAACCAAAATGTTTCCAACGGCAATAACAATGTTATCCTCAACAGTGAATTCAGACTACCTGTGTTTTCCACCTTTTTTAGTAGACCAATCAACAATGCATTTTTGCGAAATTTTCAGTTGGTCCAGTTCATTGACCTAGGGGCTGCATGGAACGGAAGTTATAATGGACTTTATCGCCCTTCCGTAATTTTAGGCCAGCCTCCTATTCAAATCGTTAGCAAAGTGGGTGGTATCGGACCCTTTGCCGGTGGCTACGGTTTTGGAGCAAGAAGCACCCTATTGGGCTATTTTCTAAGATTTGATGCCGGATGGCCGATGAATGGCATCTTTAAAGGAAATCCAGTATTGAACCTAAGTTTAGGATTGGATTTTTAAACTGAGAACAATAGCTTCAGAATATAATTGGGATAAAAAAAAGAAAAAATGTAGCCGCCCTTATCACTCGGCTACAGCAAGGCTGAAACGCCAAGCCAGAAATAGCATACAGCACAAATGCTACAATTAGTTCATCCTTGATTGCAGTAATGAAGGATAAACTATCAATCCAAAATTCAATCCTTCATCAAAAGCAGCATTGCTAAAACTTAATTCAGCTATTTCAATAGTTAAAAATCGATTTTTGCAAAACAGAGCTGACTTCGAAAACTGCAAGGAACAATAATTTGCCTAGAACCTATCTGTTTACTCAATTTTGGCATAAACTCATAGCCTCTTTCTATACTTTTAATAGTAGGATTCCTTTTCATTACTCCGCCAGAACTAAGGGTATTGTCTGTTAAAAATTTATCTCTTTTTTCAATAACATTATAGAGAAAATGTATTTCAGATCCAGTAATAAAGGTAGAAAAAGAAAGGTAGTTATCGGTCTCATCTGCGTACTGCTCTTTACTAATCACCTTGTCCCCTATCACATTGCCAGTAGGATTGAAATCTAGCAGTAAAACATTATTACAGAAATACCGGGTAGTTTGTGCATTATTGAAACTATTGTAAGGCCGATAAAACCCTCCGTAAGAGCGGTTGTAATAATAATAATCATAAGGACTTAAAAAAGGTGACCCATATAGGTAATCCCACCGATTCCATCCTGTATTGTTACCGCTTGTTTGGGTGGAATAATCCTCTGCAGCTATCATAAAACTGCCATCTTTTTTTAAGATTACATTTTTTATGAAAAAATCATTCAAGGCAAATTTACTATTCCCTTTTAATTTAGCACTCTCCCTTACGCTGCCATCGAGCCTTGTAAATACATTGGAATAGGCACTATCACCCATTACATCCCATACAGAACAAAATATCCCATCGATATTACCTCGATTTTCCATGAAATAAAAAGAATTAAATAGGTAATGCTTATTTATATTATCAATTTTTATTTTAACCTCATCAATAAAAAGTCCTTTTAAATCTATTTTTCGTTCAGAAAAAGAATCCTTAAAAGGGGCTTTACTAATAAGATAAAGGGAAGCTGAATTGGATCTGCTTCCTGACTTTACTGATTTTGTAAAAATAAAATTTCCGGCATTGTCCAGTGAAAAATCTGCATACACATCCCTGCGGTCATCGTATTCAATTGTTACACGTGACTTATGAACCAATTGCAAGTTTTTATCCAATAGGAGTGTTACAAAATTAAATTGATCATTTCTTTTTTGGATTTTGAAAACCATCACTTGCTTCTTATCCTCGCTATTGATTGTGCTATATATTTTATTTTCGCCGAAAGCACCTACCTGTGTAGTATCCAACTGAATTGGCTGATCAACTAAATGGCCATTATAATCCATTTTTGCCCCCATACAATACACTACCCCTTTACGCTGGTATTGATAAATGAAATAGAAATTATCAGGCATCAATACATAGTCTACATTAAAGGCTTTTTCAGGAATAAAATCCAGGTCAACCTTCTCTTTTAATTCCATATCTTCTGCACTGTAAACTGATAAAATATATTTAAACCGTGCATTTTTAAAAATTAAAACATTGTCCTTTATTTTTCCTATGATGTCAAAATTAATATCGCGGTTATCTTCTTTTTGAATCTCCGAATACGTAATTTTTTGAGCAAAGCAAAGCAATGGAAAGAGGAGCAAATAGCTTAAATAAATTATTCCCTTCATGTGTAGCTGTTTATTTTTACTTGTTATACCCAATCTCGATCGGGTTATTTTAAATTTTTCTAAAACTTGTCGTGTGCCGTTTTATAGTATCACTATCTTTACAATAATAAAAGTAAGCTTTTAAGGGCAATGATTTTATCAGTTCCCCCAAGTTGAGGCAGTTTTTAATTTTTTGAACGTAATCGCTTTTAAAGTAAGTATGCAAACAGTAATGATTTCAGGAGGTACAGGAATGGTAGGCCAACATTTAACAAAACATTTATTGGCCAAGGGATACCAGGTTATTATATTAACGAGAAAAGCCCCTAGTTCACCTCCTGACAATCCAAATATTACTTATGCTATTTGGAATGTAGCTAAACAAACAATCGATACCAATGCGCTACAGAAGGCCACCCACCTAGTCCACCTGGCGGGTGCTGGAGTGGTAGATAAAAAATGGACCGAAGCCTATAAAGCCGAAATAGTAAAAAGCAGAACAGCGAGTAGTGCATTACTAATTAAAGCCTTGCGCAACCAGGCACATTCCATCAAAACAGTAGTAAGCGCTTCTGCGATTGGCTGGTATGGCGAAGATGCTTCACCGAATGCTGCAGGATTTGTTGAAACGGATCAGGCGGCAGCTGGATTTCTAGGTGACACTTGTAAACGTTGGGAGGAGAGCATTGGGCCAGTGGAACAGTTAGGTATCCGACTAGTCAAACTTCGAATAGGCATTGTATTGAGTAATGCCGGAGGTGCACTTGCTGAATTTAAAAAGCCCCTTTTACTTGGGGTGGCAGGCATTTTAGGAACTGGCGAACAAATGGTTAGCTGGATTCATATAGATGACCTGTGCAGACTTTTTGCTGAATGCATCGAAAACGAACAACTTGTTGGAAGTTATAATGCTGTAGCTCCTCAACCTGTAAGCAATAAGGAATTAACGATTGAGTTAGCACATCAACTAAAGGGTAAATTCTTTATTCCCCTGCATGTGCCAAAATTTGTTTTGAAAATTTTGCTGGGTGAAAGAAGTATTGAGGTTTTAAAAAGCACGACTGTTGACAGCGGGAAAATAAAAAAAACAGGATTTACTTTTTTCTACCCTTCCATTAAAGCTGCCCTTCACCAACTGGCTCATCCATAATTCAATTAGAGATCTGTTTTTACCATTCTGTTAACTGTTAGCCAATAAAAAAATACTAGGTAAGCAATGCACAGACTTACCACTAGCCATGGATAATCCGTTGGCAGTACGCCCTTCGTGAGTGCCTTTAAAGGGTTTTCAGGAAAAGTAAGCATCCCGTCTGCAGAATTCATAGGGAGATAGTCTCCCATACTTCCAAGGTCTAGGTTATTGCGTGATCTCAAGCGGACACTCAAAACATCGAGCAACTGCGAAATGAAATTTTCGACACCCATGTAAATAAAAAACACTCCAATAGCAAAGCCAGTTCGTCGTATCAACACTCCTATCAAAAGCGCAATCATATTATAGGACAGGGCCTTTAAAAAGAAAAACCCTACATGAGAAATTCCATGCGTTGAAAAAGAGGTGCCCGAGGAAAAACCAAATGCTAATGCTGTAAAAAAAACTAGGATAGCAGAGAAAAAAGCCATCAATACAGCCATCATAATCTTAACATGGATAAACTGCTGTCTCGACCATCCGTCAAGGATATTTTGCCGGTGCGTTCTAAATGTAAATTCATTGGTAATCAAAATAATTAGCATCAAAGCAGGCAATAGCAATAGCCATCCGGAAGCATAGCTAGTCGTTTGCCAGGTTTTATCAAATTGAAAAGGCGAAAATTTTCCCGTTAAAATAACCGCCTGCGACTGACTAATTATATTTTTATTTACAATAAATATGATATAATTAACAGTTACCACTCCAATGGCAAAAAAACTACTTAGAATAATAAAAGCAGTATAATTTTTTATTTTTAGCCACTCTACCTTCAATAATGTGATCATATTATCGGTTTATTATTAATTCGTTAATTCCATAAACTTTGACTCCAAACTTTTTCTTTTTAACTGCAAATGATTCAACACAATACCTTCATTAAAAAAGTGTCGGTTAATCCCTTCTAGATTGATAGTCCCGATGGGATAAAAAAGCTGTATCAGGTTGTCTTCCACCTTCATGCTAGTATAACCGGAAAATTGCTCAACAGACAATTGCAATGCGGATAAATTAGCTGCGCCAATTTCTACTATATCTTCATTGGCCAAAATTTCATTTACACCGCCGGTAGCCACTAGTTCACCCTTTTTTAATATCGCCACATGGGTACACACTTTTTCTACCTCATCCAATAAATGACTTGCCATAATGATGGTGGTACCTTCTAATTGTAATTTTTTAATCAGCGCCCTTATTTCAGCAATACCCACAGGATCTAATCCATTGGTCGGTTCATCTAAAATCAACACTGAAGGATTCCCCAATAGGCAGGAAGCAATTGCAAGTCGCTGTTTCATTCCCAAAGAAAAAGTACTAAATCGAGATTTTTTTCTATGCGTAAGATTGACCATTTCCAATACCCTAGGAATATCTTCTACCCCCCTACCTTTAATTGCCGCTGCAATATGTAAATTTCGTTCGGCCGATAAGTAATGATAAAAATTGGGGGTTTCTAAAAATGTCCCTATTTGCCTTCGATGTATTTCACTCGGAACTTCACCCAACAATTTATAAGTGCCTGAAGTTGGTTTTAATATATCCATAATGATCCCTAACATAGTCGTTTTGCCGCTACCGTTAGGACCCAGTATTCCAAAAACTGACCCTTTGGGCACATTAAAACTCACCCCCTTCAAGGCCTGTACCGACCCGTAATTTTTGTGGATATTTTCTATAGAAAGAATTGACATACTACGAATGAATAGTTAGTTTTTGAATGCAATAAAAAGTCAGACAACATTTTCGGCAAACTGTATTTTAATTCCTTAGAGGCCTACCAGTTTTCAGCACGCTTTGAATTCTTTCCAGGGTTTTCTTTTCTCCCGTAAGACTCAAGAAAGCCTCTCTTTCAAGATCCAATAGATATTGTTCGCTAACCATTGTAGGTTCACTTAAATCCCCTCCACACATTACATAAGCCAATTTTTTAGCAACCGTTACATCATGCTCGGTGGCATAATTTCCCAGCCGCATACCATTGATACCTGCTAGCATGGCACCCAAAGCTCCCCGACCCAATACCTTAATATCTGTACGTTGTACCGGCATTACATATCCCTCTTCATACAAACTAATAACCGCATTTTTTCCTTCTGCGATTCTTCGACCTAGGTTCATACTCACTGCGTCTTTTCCTTTTCTGTAAATACCCAAATCGTATGCTTCCTGTGCAGAAGTAGCCACCTTAGCGGTAGCAATGGCAAGGAATCGATTTTGCAGCGTGATCGTATCCACCTCACCATCATGGGTTTCATCAGCAGCCCGCAAAACAAATTCTTTAGTACCCCCGCCTCCAGGAATTACCCCAATGCCTACCTCCACCAAACCGGTGTACGTTTCGGCTGCAGCAATTACTTTATCGGCGTGCAAACAAATTTCACATCCCCCACCCAAAGCCAATCCATGAGGTGCCAATACAACCGGAATTCCGGAATAGCGTACCCGCATCATCGTATTTTGAAACATCCGAATTGCCATATCGATCTCATCATAATCCTGCTCAATCGCCAACATAAATATCATACCTACATTGGCTCCGGCACTAAAATTGGCTCCCTCGTTAGCAATCACCAAGCCTTTGAATTTTTCCTCGGCCAATGAAATGGATTTTTGAATTCCTTCCAGCACTTCTCCTCCAATACTACCCATTTTGGTATACCACTCTAAACCAAGCACGTCATCCCCCAAATGATAGGTACGGCATGCACTATTTTTCCAAACAGTTTGTCCAACAAAATTTTTCATCACAATAAATGCTGTTCCTCCAGGCATTTCTTTATAGGACTTAGTTGGAATGTCATAGAATAAGCGCTTACCATTTTCCAATTTATAAAAACTGTTGATTCCAGCAGCTAACATCTCTTCCACCCAAGGTGCAATTTTATATCCTGCGTCTTTCATTGCAGCCAAGGTTTTAGCAACCCCCAACACATCCCAACTTTCAAATGCGCCAATCTCCCAGCCAAATCCAGCCATCATGCCATCATCCAGCCTGTATAATTCATCCGAAATTTCCGGTACCCTATGAGAGATATAAGCAAATAGATTATAATGAAATAGCCGATAAAACTCTCCCGCCTTATCCGTACCGGCACAAAGCGCCTTGATTCTTGTTTTTAAATCATCAATAGGCTTGGCAGCTTCCAAAGTCGCAAATTTTGGCTTTTTACGCGGCTCATATTCCATTGTAGCTAGGTTCAACACATGGATTAGCTTTTCACCCTTTTCGGATGGAGGCATTTTCTTGAAAAAACCTTGTTTCGTTTTATCACCCAACCATTTATTTTCCACCATTTTACTCAACCAAGCAGGAATCACAAATTGATCCCTAGCCTCATCTTGCAGACAATTCTCAAATACCCCATTGGCCACTTTTACCAACGTATCAATCCCTACCACATCCGCCGTTCTAAAAGTAGCAGATTTAGGTCTGCCAATAATTGGCCCAGTCAACGCATCAATTTCATCAATGGTCAATTGCAGTTTTTCCATGGTATTCATAATGGCCATCATACCAAATACGCCAATACGGTTAGCAATAAAAGCCGGCGTATCCTTACACAGTACCGTTGTTTTACCCAAAAATAAATCTCCATACTGCATTAAAAAAGCGACTACTTCCGGATCTGTGTCTGGAGTAGGTATAATTTCTAGTAACCTCAAATAGCGAGGAGGATTAAAAAAATGAGTACCGCAAAAATGCTTTTTAAAATCAGCACTTCTTCCTACTGTCATCAGATGAATGGGAATACCGGATGTATTGGAAGTAATTAAAGTGCCGGGGGTACGAAATTTTTCCACTTCAGAAAAAATGGATTGTTTGATGTCTAGCCTTTCCACCACCACTTCAATTATCCAATCATAGGAAACAATATCTTTCATATTATCCGTAAAATTTCCCGTCTTAATCCGCTTTGCAACGTCTTTGGAAAAAACTGGCGAGGGGTTGGATTTTAAGGCAGCTGTTAGTGCGTCATTCACTATTTGGTTTCGCTGGGCAGTGGATGCCTTTTCAGCATCGGCAGCAGGTGATAACATATCCAATAACAATACCTGCAGACCGATACCTGCAAAATGACAGGCAATTCTACTTCCCATAACACCACTTCCCAATACGGCCACTTTTTTTATAATTCTTTGCATAATGATTGTTTTATCCCAATAGGGTTGAGAAATTAGTTAGTTAAACAACTATTTTCATTATCCGAAATTAAGCCTTTTTCTAAAAGCATCATAAAAAATAAAAACAGGCCCTAAAAGCCTGTTTTTATCGGGCAAACCCGCTATGCTAAAATTTTATAAAAGCATTGTTGAACAAATAACCCAGCGCATTTAAAATGCTTGTTTGGAGCAGGTTGCAGTATATTAACTCACCCCACTTCCACTTTCAATTACAGTGGAGGGGCTCACAAAATGAAGTTTACCTGATTTGTCTTCCGCCATCAAAATCATTCCATTGCTTTCAATTCCCCTCATTTTCCGAGGTGCTAGATTGGCCACCACTACCACTTGCTTGCCGATAATATCTTCTGGGGAAAAATGCAGGGCAATACCACTTACGATGGTACGCACTTCAATTCCCATGTCTACTTCTAGCTTTAATAATTTATCTGCTTTGGCAACTTTTTCAGCAGATAAAATAGTTCCTACTTTTAGGGCTATCTTGGAAAAATCATCAAAATTAATTTCAGCAAAAACCTTCTCATCGGCTGTTTTCAAAGCCAGCCCTTCTGATGAATCCGGTGAGGCTTTTATTTCAACAGCATTAGTGGGAGCTGCTGGTTGATTCTTTTCATTGTCCATTTTAATTTGTTGGCTTTTTAATTTTAATTTTTCAACCTGCTCCGCCACCTCCGAATCCTCTATTTTTCTAAACAACAATTGGGGTTCTCTCAATGAATACCCAACACTCAATAATTTAGAAGATCCAGCATTTTCCCAATCCAGTATTTTATCTACCACCTTCATCATATGGCACATTTTTTTGGCTGCAAATGGAAGGAAGGGATTTACAAATACTGCAAGATTAGCGGTCAACTGTAAAGAGAGATGCAAGCAGTTGTCAATACTCTTTTGCGCTTCAGGCGTAGGTTGCCCATTATCGCCGAGTTGCTTGGCAACAATCCATGGTTGCTTATCCTGCATGTATTTATTTCCCTTTCTGGCTAGGTCAACCACTTCATATAATGCATCTCTGAATTTATAGCCATCTAGCAATTTTTCTATGCGTAGTTTGGCATTGGCGATTTCAGTAAACAAAGTTCTATCTGCATCATCAACAATATCTGCATGAAGGGGCGGCACTTTTCCCTTGCACAATTTATGCATGAGCACAAAGGCCCTGTTCACAAAATTTCCAAAAACATCTACCAACTCACCTTTGACGGAATCTTGAAATCCCTTCCAGGTAAATTCGCTGTCTTTCGTTTCGGGGGAAATGGCTGTTAAATAATATCGCAAGGCATCCACCATTTGGTCGCCCCCATTTTCCTTCTTCACAAAATCATTGATGTAGTCATCCATTTCAATGCTCCAACCGCGACTGGTACTCATCTTGTCGCCTTCCAAATTCATGAACTCGTTGCTGGGCACATTATCTGGAAGTATATTACCGTGCAACTTCAGCATCACCGGAAAAATGATGGCGTGAAAAACAATATTATCCTTGCCTATAAAATGTACCAGCTTAGTGTCTTCATTATACCAATAGGGTTTCCAGTCCCGGTCATTATCAATTGCCCATTGCTTCGTAGCACTGATATAGCCGATAGGGGCGTCAAACCAAACATAAAGTACTTTACCAGCCTCAAATTCAGCAACGCCTTCAACGGAATTAGCCGAGGCCGAACTAGGCACTTTAATTCCCCAATCCAAATCCCTGGTAACTGCTCTTGGCTGCAACCCTATATCCAGCCAACTTTTGCACTGTCCCAATACATTTGCTTTCCAGTCCTGTTGATGATCTTCGAGTATCCATTTACGTAAAAAATCTTCGTGCCGATTCAATGGTAAATACCAATGCCTTGTCAATTTTTTTACGGGTGCATTCCCACTTAAGGTACTCCTTGGATGAATTAATTCTTCAGGACTTAGTGAGGTGCCGCATTTTTCACATTGGTCGCCATAGGCATTTTCACTGGCACAAATCGGACAGGTTCCCACAATATAACGATCCGCCAAAAATGTATTGGCTTCCACATCAAAATATTGTTCGGTTTCCTTGATTTCAAGATCCCCCTGTTCATTCAATGCTGAAAAAAACTCTTGGGCTGTTTCATGATGAAGCTGTTCGGAGGTACGATGATAGATATCGAAGGAGATGCCTAGGTCAGCCATATTGCTTTTCAACATAGCATGGTATTTATCTACAATCGCCTGGGGCGTAGTCTTTTCCTTCATTGCCTGGATGGTAATGGCAGCACCATGCTCATCGCTTCCACAAACGTATACCACATCTTTCTTTTTTGCACGTAGGTAACGAACATAAATATCCGCCGGCAAATAAGCCCCTGCCAAATGCCCAATATGTTTTGGACCATTAGCATAAGGAAGTGCAGAAGTAATTAAATATCTTTTTGGATCAGTCATAATTTACTATTGTAATACTAAGCTCTCGAAGCTAACCGATTTCGCCTAATGCCTATAATGGAATTAACAAAACCCAGCTGCCACGAACTTTGTCCCAAGGCCCTCCATTGTAAACACCTTGCACACAAACCATGCAAATTTACCTAAAGCAAGTACATTACCCAAACAAACAAAAAATTGCTACAATTGATAGGTAGAATAGGCAAAGTGAGCGTAAATGGATTCAACTTAACAGTTCAACGGACCAAGCCGAATCCCCAGCAAATGCTCCGTTAATGTAAAATGCACGAAAACTGGCTATAAAACGAATAGATTTTGCAAAAAAATGATTTTGATTCAAAATGCAAATAGAAAGTATTGCCATTTTAACCAGTTCCATAAGCTAATAAACAGGAACAAAAAGCTGAGTATCCTAAATATACCACCTATAGGATATAGGCAGATCAAGATAAAGGGGTTAAGTTGCAATAAGTTTATAGGCATTAATACATATCCAGCCCCTTTGTGACACCAAGCATCCCGGATATGGGTGGATTGGAGCCATTTTATGGCTGGTATAAACTAGTTGCCTGCAAGTTTTGACGACCACATAATTAAACAAAACATAATGAATTTGAAAAACAAAATCGCAACATTTTTATTTGGACTTTTATTAGCAACATTTACTTGTAGACAATGACTGAATAATTCTTTACAGACAAATATAAAATTAATATTATGGTAAACATAACAATAAGAAGAAAGAAGGAATTTAATAATTTTACGCAAAAATTTAAATTGCTTCTTGACGGACAATTAATAAATGAAATTTCAAGTGGACAAACACTTGTTCTTAACATTGAAAAAGATTCATTATATAAACTCCAAGCAAAACAAAATGTGTTTTATAGCAGAACATTAGACATTAAAGCTGAGGGAGACATAACTTTAGAGGTGTCTGGCCCAAAATATGCAAATTTTGCTATTTTTTTATTATTGGGACTTGGGATATTCAATCTTTTACTTCGAAAAACCGATTTTCATTTTAGTTTTCTAATTGTAATGATTATTTTTTTTATTGTTCAATTATACAACTTTACAGTTGGACGTAATAAGTATCTTTCATTTCGAAAAGTAAATATAAAAGGAAAATAAACCAGCAGGCAACAATGCATTTGCAAAATACGGTCGGGACGTTGAATCAATGACCATTTGATTGCTCCCAATCATTTGTTCCGGCTTGACCAGCTTTGTTGGTCATTTGATTTTAATTTGTACTTTTATTTTTCAATTTAGCTGCGGTTGTGGGCGGGAGCAGCAATGAATTCCGGTACTTCGCAAATGCAGCACGTTGTACGCTATTAAATCAGCCACCTCAAAATGAATTATATTAAACAATTAGACAGCTTAAGAGCTATTGCAGTCATACTAGTTATAATTAGCCATTGGATACCAACCACTAACTTAATTAATAGAATACCAAATGGAGCAATAGGCGTTGACATTTTCTTTGTACTAAGCGGGTTTCTAATATCAAATATTTTATTTGACAATAGAAACAAAGCTGAGTTATTGAATATCCCAAAATCGACATTGGTAAAAAATTTCTATGTGAGAAGGGCACTAAGAATATTCCCGATTTACTATTTGACAATTTTCACACTACTTCTTTTTTCAAAAAGTACAGGCACTAATATTCAATCGGCTTTTTTATATTTTGTAACCTATAACTCTAATTTCTATTTTTTTAATAGCCAACATTGGGACGGAATGGTTTCACATTTG
>CANJAW010000011.1:0-17296 GCA_947472215.1 Chitinophagaceae bacterium | reverse complement strand
TAGTGATAAAAGCTAGGGCGCTTTTACTATCCGCATCCGCAATGCCAAACTCCTTGTAGATGAAGGGCCACATAATATTGATCGCACTCCTGTCTATATAATTGATAATAGTTGCCAATGCAATCAACCCAATAATCCACCAACGAAGCCCTTTAACTTTCATTCACAAAATATTTTATCAAGCAGTATCAAAATTCAAGCCTTTCTTTTTTGGACAACTAAAAATATTAAATATTACTGACTAATTGTGTTTTCTTGAAATTGGTTGCCCGGATAATTTATTTTTGGCTGGCACCTTTGCCGAAATCAATAGTGCTTTAGAGGGAGATAATTAAACCTTACATTTACGCAACAAACAATCTGCTATTTCGGAGATTGCCATGATAAATGCAATAACCAATTGAAGGCATTGTAAAAGAAAAAGAAATTGGAACCCATTTTAAAAGAAAGCAATCAAATTAAGGATGAAAAAAATATTGTTGTTGAATGGTTGCCTGTTGGCGTATACATTTAGTTGGTGCCAACCCATTGTTGTGAAAAATATCACCGAATTCAATAAGGCCAATACCTTGGCTAGACCAGGCGATACCATCGTACTGCAAAATGGAGCGTGGAACCAGGTTGCCCTCAAGATTGACTGCCAGGGAACAAAAGAAAAACCCATCGTTTGGAAGGCGCAAGTAGCGGGCAAGGTGTTAATCAGCGGCCAATCAACGTTGAAGATAGGTGGCAGTTACCTTGTAGTAGATGGGCTGCATTTTGTAAATGGTTTTTCAGGTGATGATGCCGTCATTACCTTTTGTACGAATGAACGCACTGTAGCCAACAACTGCAGGGTAACCAATACCGTGATTGATAATTTCAACAACCCAAAAAGGCTCGACGAAAATTATTGGATTAGTTTTTACGGAAAAAACAACCGATTAGACCATGGTAGTTTCTTGAACAAGAAAAACATGGGGGTACTGCTGGCAGTACTTTTGGATGATGAAAGAAGCCGAAACAATTTTCATTCCATCGACCATAATTATTTTGGCATTCGACTACCGCTAGCGTCCAATACCGGCGAAATTATTCGAGTGGGTGTATCACAACATTGCGAATTCAATTCCAACACACAGATTACCGATAACTATTTCGAACACTGCGATGGCGAAGCGGAAATTATTTCTATCAAGTCGTGCCACAATAATATCCGTAATAATTTATTTAAAGAATGCCAAGGTGCCGTGGTATTAAGACACGGCAATTACAATACGTTGGAAAACAATGTTTTTTTAGGTAATGGCAAGGCCGGCACTGGCGGCGTAAGAATTATCAATAAGGGGCAGTGGGTAATCAATAATTATTTCTACCAATGCAGAGGCGAAGGATTTCGAGCACCGCTCTCCATTATGAACGGAGTGCCCAATTCACCTGCCTTTCGCTATGTAGCGGTTACAGATGCGGTGATTGCCAACAACAGTTTTGTCGACTGCTCTCCACTCAGCTTTTGTCTGGGCGCCGACAAGGAAAGAACAGAGAAGCCAAGTCATGTTGAGTTTTTACAAAATATTTTTTACAATAAAACAGATACACGCATTTACTATAACCTGGACAGCATTGATGGAATTCGTTTCAGTGGGAATTTGGTAAGCAAGACAATCCTGCAGAATTTTCAAAATGGATTTTCAAAGGTTTCACTGAGCGCACAAAAAGCAGATATTTTCCCAATCCCCAGGGGCAAAACTAATTCTGAGCCACACCTTATCGACTCAATTAAATTAATGAGTCGAATACTGCCTTCAGGGGCAGGTTTTTTTTCAGTAAAATTATTTCAGCAGATTTCTGCCAATGCTTACTCCAATTGTGGTGTAACAGATGAATACAAAAAAAATAGGGTTATCAATAAAAAAATGATCCGCGCTGATTGTAAAAATATGGCTGATATCATCCAAGTACTGGCCAATAAAAATGCAGATTCAATCATCATTCATTTGACAGGCACAAAATACCAGTTCAGTGAACCTTTACTAATCAACAAAAATGTATTGATTACCAGCAATCAAAAAACAATGATTGCATTTTCGAATCCCGAAAAAAAGGCTGATTTTTTTATTCAGTTAAAAGCGGGCGCTTCTTTATCACTTAGCAATTGCCAATTAGATCTGGCAGAAATGAATACCAATAGCTTTATCAGTACTGATAGTTCCGGCAGCAGTGAACACAGTAATTGTAGCATCACCCATTGCAAGATTTCAAATTTAAATGGGTCGGTATTGAGTGCCCCTATGACAAGCTTGGCAGACAACATCACAATTAGCAATTGCACATTCACCCACTGCAGCGGACTGCTATTGAACTTTGCAGCCGAAACGGACAAAAAAGGATATTACAATGTGGAGCATCTAACCATTATAAATAATGTATTCTCGCAACACAAAGGACCACTAATGAAGATGCTGCGCAGTGGTACCGATGAAAGCACGATGGGGCCGCTGCTGCTTTTTAGCCACAATACCCTCAGCAAGATTAATTCGGAGGAAGCAACCATCTACTTACATGGTATTCAGAAAACGGTGATGGAACAGAACCAATTCAACAATTGCAACCCCGGGAAAACGCTGGTTGAATATGAAGACATAGTAAATGCAGTGCATATATTTAAAAACAATGTATTGGTGGAATCGGGTAAGCTAGTAACTGATAAATTTGTAAGGCTTGAAAAAAATATTATCAAGGGAGCTAACTATTAAAGGCAAAAGCCAAATTGGGCAAGTACAAATTGGATGCCATGGGTAGCATGCTGGAAGGAAATTAACAACAAAGTGAAAAAGCCTGGTTTTTTAAAGATTTTTGCGATCTAGCGCTTTTTTAACCACGAAAATAAAACAGTCTATTTTTACAAAGCCCATTTGTTACAGCAGCTAGGAGTAAGGTATCACTCTGGAGAAAAAATTAGTTATTGAGAAAGTGCAAAAGCGTGTTCTCTTTTCCCATTTAATTTGTATCATGGTTTCGATTGACAGCAATCAGTAAAATTGCGCAGGTTAGCGAATAACTTTAAACGATCTAAATATATTTATATGAGATCTTTTAAAAAATGCTTTTTATTAGCGTTGTCGTTGGTCTTTGTTAATTATGCAACGGCACAAATTCTTGATTTAAAAAAGGTATTAAAAAAAAAGGCCTCCGATAAAGTAAATACTGAAATTAATAAGGAAATCGACAAAGGAATTGATTCGGTAAGTGCTGGTATAAAACCCGCCGATAAAAAAAATGAAGCAACTACTGAAAGTACGGAAGTGAAAAATTCCGGGACTAAAAAAACTGGTTCAGTTGATACAATACCAACTGAAAAAAAAGAACAGCCAGCACTGGAAACCTATTCAAAATACGATTTTGTACCCGGTGAAAAAGTAATTTTTTATGATGATTTTAGTCAGGGTGATATTGGTGATTTTCCAGCTTTGTGGAACACCAATGGATCGGCTGAAATTGTAACTACCAATATCTATCCGGGCCGCTGGATGAAGTTTATAACCAGAGATGCTATTTGGACTGATCAGTTATTATCCTTGCCTGAAAATTATACGATAGAATTTGATGTGATACCGATTAAAGGTGAAAACCAACAAATGACAGGATATGAAGTGAGGCTGCTTCAAAGTGTGAATGTTAAGTCATTCGATTATGGTAGCGCTCCGGGAAAAGCAGGTTTTAAGTTTGACTGTGCCTATTTTGGACGACCAAATTACAGTACCCATATTAATGGAACCGAAGGGCAAGGACTAGGCCTGTCTGGGTCAAGAGAAGAAAAACAATTTTACCAAAAACTCGATCAAAAATACCATATTGCTTTTTGGGTTCAAAAGGCTAGGGTAAGGGTATACTTAAACGAGAATAAAATGTTCGATTTACCCAAAGCATTTCCAGTTCCTAGTATTAAAATTGATCGATTACGCTTTGAAGCCGGAGCCGCAATGGTAAGTAATATACGAGTAGCGGTAGGCAATCCGGATATGCGTAGCAAACTTATTACAGAGGGTAAATTGGTGAGTTATGGTATTTATTTTGATGTTAATGCTGATAAAGTAAAGCCAGAATCGTATGCTACGCTAAAAACGATAGCGGATATACTTATTGAAAATGCAGGAATTAAAATAAAAATAATCGGCCATACGGATGCCGATGGAAACGATGCAGCAAATCTTGATTTGTCGAAGCGAAGGGCTGCAGCAGTAAAAGCCGAGTTGGTAAAAACATTTAGCATTGATGCGGCTATTATTGAAACCGATGGTAGAGGAGAATTACAGCCTGTTGCTGCCAATGATACACCATCTAATAAAGCATTAAACCGACGGGTAGAATTTATCAAACAATAAAAATTACGTTGAATAAACAGTTATGGGCAATTTTAATACACGATACAACGGACAGGCATGAGAACCACCAAAGAACAAATTTGGCTTCGGATATCAACTGCTTGTCGAGTATTTGCTATAGGGTGGCCAGGCGGTTTACCAGTTGCTCATCCGGTTTGCTGAATTGGTTCTTGTATTCCGCAATCTCTGTCGGACTATGAATTTCTATCTAAAAATTAATTTAGTCGTGATTGTCAACCCTTCCAAAGGCAAAACAAAGGACTAAATCGCCTGCACTAAAATATCTAACTTGCAATTTCAATTGTTGCAGTTTTTTTGCGTGCAAATATAAAAACATATAAAATCATGTATCCGTTACCAACCGTCACAATCACTTATCAAGGCAAAGCGCTAACTGACAAATACTACAATGAACACCCCGAAATTCAACAGATGTACCCTACCAAAGAACTGTTTATGACCAAACTTTATTTGCCAATTCTTCACAAGTTGCAGGAAATAAACACTGAACAAATCTTGGAAATATCTGAGCATTCTATAAAAATAAACGGAGTTTCTCTTACAGTTTCTTGACAGATCATTCAGTTGTCAATGTTTGCCGGGCGCAACAGAAAAAAACTGCTGTAAACAGGGAGCATTGTGTTGTAGCGGGGAACAGGGAATGTATTCAGTTGTGCAATCAATATACATTGTGCAGGCAGCTAATGTAGTTTAGCTAATCTACCACAACTCAAAGCCCGATTCGGTTGCCCCAAACCCAAGTTCCATAATATTAAAGAAACCAACTGTTCGACTCAGTTGTTAATTAAAAGCAAAACCATCGCATAGTAAATAAAACCCATTTACCTTTGCGATATCATCAAGAACCCTTCAATGGGTACCAACCGAGAGCAACAACTCAAACGGTGGTAAAATGATGAGGACTTACAGTCAAACTAAAATGTAAATTCCCTCTTTTTTTCTTGGTGTGATTTTTTAACCATTTACATATCATCGCCATGTTTCAAATTCAAAAAATTACAACATTTTTTCTATTTCTTCTTTTAGTATACTTTAAAACTAATGCACAATCTAATGTGCAATTCACAAGAGCAGATGCATTAAAAAAAATCAACGATACGTTGCTGGCCAACAAGGCAGCAATACTTGTAAATGAGAGGCACGCTCCGTTCTACCTTATACCCTATTGCTTTGCTCATAAAAATAAATTTAGATTTAACCTTGAAACGCTCGATAAATTGTTAGAGGCATACAAGTTTACAAGGAGAATGAATGATGTTTAAAAGAGGCACGATACAGAGTTAGATGTTGTATTCGATAACTTAGACGAACACCAAAGAAATATTTTATTTTGGCTGACCTGTACAGATATATATAAAGAGAGGCCTGATTATGATTACTATAAAATTTTTAACGTAAAAGATTACTATGAAAGAAAATAAAAAAGACCCAAGCACGGCTAAAAGCTATAGGATATATACAATGGAGGAATTAAGAGGTATGACAATAAAGCAGATGCTTTATCTCAATGGCTTGGGAACTTTAAAAAAACACCCACCAAAAGCTATCCAGATTGTTGGGGCTATGCCTCCTGATAAGGACAAGTTATAGTGATTGCATTGACCCAAGCATTATTTTCAATTGTCAATTTTTACGCTTAATAAAAATTGAAATGCACCCACTTATCGCGGCGTATAAAAAATACCTGATGCCATTTTTTAATGCCGGCATGAGTATGTGCAAAATGCCTAATTTTTTCTGCTTCGCATTATTTAATTACAAAAATTACTGACTATGCAACCATTGATTGTACATATTCCACACGCATCGCTCATCATTCCATTCAAGGATGGCTATAAAATTGGAGATGATTTATTAGAAGCAGAAATGCTGAAGCTAACTGACTGGCATACGGACGACCTTTTTTATTCGGCAACTGATATAATGGTAAAGGCGCCGTTCTCCAGGGTATTTTGTGATGTGGAAAGGTTTGCCGATGACAAAGATGAACCAATGTCTAAATTAGGAATGGGTGCGCTCTATAAGCAAACTGATACTGGCCTTGTAATGCGCGAACTGACTCAATCTGTTAGGGAACGAATTTTAAAGGAGTACTATTGGCCGCATCACCAGTTGTTGGCGGAAGCGGTTAAGTTTCAGTTGGCCAACCATTCAAAAGCCACCATTTTGGACTGCCACTCTTTCACGAATCTTCCCTTTATCCGCGACCAAAACCAAGCGCCCAATCGACCCGATTTTAATATTGGCACTGACAGCTATCATACACCCAAAGGGCTTGTTGAGTTCTCCAGCGATTTTTTCAAGGAGAGGGGATTTACAGTTGAAATTGATTGGCCTTATAACGGTTCAATGGTTCCTTCTAGGTATTACCGTTTGGATAAGCGGGTGCAATCTATTATGCTGGAGGTAAATCGTTCCCTTTACTTACGCGAAGGCACAAACGAAAAGTCGCAAGGGTATGAGGAGATAAAAGGGGTCCTGAAGGAATACCTTGAGGAGATCAAAAAATGCATTTGATGGAGGGTAAGAAAGTATCCGCAGGCTTCATAAAATTTGACAGGGATTTACTTTTTGCCAAATAAAAATTTCAGCAGCATACTCCCCAGTTTTCTTTCCACACCCGACTTGCTGGTTGGAATGCCTGTTTCTTTTGCAAATTTAGATTTGGCGGCGGTTATGCCCAATGCTCTTTTCCATGAAAAAGAGAATCCGAAATTTTTGGCCATGGGATGTTTATTTAGGTTGAATAGAATTCAAATAAACGGATTCATTAAAAAGTGGCCTCGTCAGGAATCGAACCTGAATCTGGGGCTTCGGAGGCCCTTATACTATCCATTGTACTACGAGGCCGGTAATTGCATTATTTACCGAAATGCGAGATGTTACTTCCAAAGATCTTTACTGCAATGGCCAGCAATATTACGCCGAAAAATTTTCTTATCACGGTCATTCCATTGACGCCCAAAAATTTTTCTATCCATTTCAATGATTTCAATACAATATAGACGACAATACAATTGATTAGAATACCGATAAAAATGTTGGCATCGCCATAATTTGCCTTCAAACTCATGATTGTAGTAAGGGTTCCTGATCCGGCAATCAACGGAAATGCAATGGGAACCACACTGCCGCTTTTTGGATTTCCATCTGATTTGAAAAAATCGTGCCCCAACACCATTTCAAGGCCAATGATAAATATAACAATGCTACCTGCTACCGCAAAAGATTGTATATCCAATCCCATCAGGTCCAAAAATTGTTTTCCTATAAACAAAAACAAGACCATTAAAGCACCAGAAGCGAGGGTAGCATGGGTAGACTTGATTTCGCCGCCCATCTTATTGCGCAGCGATACAAGGATAGGTACACTACCCACAATATCAATCACCGCAAACAGCGTAAATGATACCGTTAATATTTCCTTGATGGCAATCTGTCTGAAATCCACTATTTCTATTTTTTTGCAAAGATACATTTTCAAATTGTAAAAGGCCCAAGACCGTCTGGCAAGCCCTATAAATTGAATTGGATTTTTATCCCTGCTAGAAAATTTTCAGATGCTGAAGGATTGTAAAACCGATTGGCGGAAGCATTGAGGTCATTGCCTAAGCCAAAAGGAGTATTGAAAGAGTGGTCGTACGAAAGATAAATTTCTCCTTTGATGCATTTTCCTACGTCTTTTTTATAGCCCACCCTGCCATAGAAGAGCTGATAAGAATTGGCAAAAACACTATTGGCATCATTCAAAGGAATGCGACCGGTGTAACTATACGTAAGGTTTGCATAAATACCGATTTTAGTAACCGCATCGGTCCCTGCTACCATCACGCTGGGGGATGTGCCGGTTAATTTTTTTCCCGAATAATCAACAGCGCCTTGCTGATAGGTTTTGAAGGCCGCATCGATGAAGGTAAAACTAGACCAGCATTTTAGTTCCCTCAAAAATTGAACGGAATTTCGAATGGGATAATAAGTAAGGGATAACTCCACTCCCCGCTGCTCCGTTTTTCCGGTGTTTACAAAATAATCCGCCCCGGCAGCATCCCTTCGGGTAACGATGGTATTGTTTAGGTGAAAAAGGTAAGCCGCTATTTCCGAATATAATTGATGGGGTATCCACTCTCCCCGAAAACCCATTTCATAATTGACACCCCTTTCAGCATTCAGTAAATTATTGAAAACGCCGGAGGAAGGAACTATTTCGTCGATGGTAGGAGGAGAATATCCATTACTAACAGTAGCGTATACACTATATTTGGCACCAATTTTTTGCAACAGTGAAATCCTTGGCACCACTACTGGATCAAAATTCTTTTGAATATCTTTTACCGGCCTACTGTTGAGCCGCGTAAACCCATAATTAAAATTATTGTAACTAAGCCCCGCATCAAGTAGTAAATTTTTTGTAATCTCCAGTTCGGCCTGTAAAAAAATATTGTATTGCTTGGCGGATATCTCATCATCAAACTGCAATGTATCAGCTAATCCAGACTGGTTACCAAAAGTTCGCGTAGCAGTAAACCCATATTGATATTCACCACCGATGTGTAACTGAAAATTTTTGTGCTTGAATTGGGTAACCGTTCTGCCTCCAATTCCCTGCTCCGTCTTTCGTTGGTAATTGAGAATACTAGGATTGCGAAAACGCGTGCTTGATGTATAAATACTAGTGGTATTGCTCCAGGCCTCAGAAAAATGGTATTCATTGGCAAAACCTGCATACATCGTTTTAATATACAATGCTGCTTGCTGCTGGGCAGCACTTCTGAAGGCTCCCGCTGCGGGTCTCGACTGGCGAGGATTAGCAGTAAGCTGTGCCAGCGTTAGCCCACCCGGTGTTTGATAATACAAATCGCTATAAAAAATATTGGTAGAGATGGTTTGCTTTGGACTGATAATAAAACTACCTGTGTAGTTCGCAATATCCCTTCGCGTATTGGTTTGGCTTCGCCATCCATCAGATTGCTGGTGCGATACTTGCAGCGTACTATTCGCATGCTCAGTTTCATTTCGATAGGTCAAATTAGTTTCTGCTAGGCCATAACTTCCTGCCATTGTATTGAACGAAATACTTTTTTCCCTATACCCCGCTATGCTGCTATTTAATAACACCACTCCTCCAGTACCGGCACCATACATACTTCCGCCAGGGCCCTTGATGATTTCTATTTTACCCACATTACCAAAGCCCAACTGGTTGAGGTATGTATTTCCATTTGCATCAGTAAAGGGAATGCCATTCCAGTAAACTTTCACATTTCTAACGCCAAAGGGTGAGCGCAACAAATT
This sequence comes from Chitinophagaceae bacterium, assembly GCA_947472215.1. GTDB lineage: Bacteria > Bacteroidota > Bacteroidia > Chitinophagales > Chitinophagaceae > Ferruginibacter. Next base: position 7,619 of record CANJAW010000011.1, on the reverse strand, counting down.
ACCTCGTATAGACAATCGATAACTACCCGGACTCCGCTCGTCCATCTTTACACCTGGAACCGTATTGATGGCAGGCAGCATAGATGCATTGCTATACCTTTCCAAATCAGCCTTACCCAATACTGTAACGGTAACGGGTAAGTTTTTTAAGGTGGTATTTTTTTCAAAAGCCCTTACTGTCACCGAAGACAAATCATCATGGGTAGCATACAATACAATCACCCTTTGCTGCCTTGCGGAATAGCTGGCTGATAAAGACTCGTATCCAATATGTGAAAAAAATATCGTGCACTGGTCAGAAGAACTACTAAACTCAAATAGACCGTTGGCATCCGTAACAGCCAATGCTTTCTTATCAACTGAAAGGGTTACTCCTTGTAACGGTTTCGCCTCCTCACCACTCACCACTTTTCCCCTAAATACATGCTGGGCATGCACTTTAAAAGAAAAACAAACCAATACAATAAAGATAAAATAGATAAAGCGCATCTGCTGTAAGTTGGTTGTAACTACTAAATTATCAATTAAAAATTATCAATTGCCCTGAATCAGTTAACAAAATTTATTCCAACACTAATATTCGCCCGCCGGCTATTGTAGCCTACAATATCCACATACCGCTGGTCAGTTATATTCCTGAGGTCTACAAATGCACGAAACTGCTTTGTAATAGTATACCCCGCATACAAATCAATGGTATAGTATTGAGGTAACTTAGCAGGTCCTTCGTCATACTCTCCCTTCAGCCGACTGCCAACAAAACGAAACGAAGGACTTATTATAAGTTTTTCAGTTGGATGGATGGTTAACACACTATTAAAGCTAAAGTTAGGTCGTAAATAAAAGTTTTTTACTTTTTGGTTATCCATTGTCCCTACTCCATTTACATACGTAATATTATTAACCCAACTCCCTTTTTTGCCAATAGCAACCGTTCCTTCCAGCTCAAAGCCAAGGTCATTTTGGGTATCCTTGTTTATATAATTACCGGCGTAAGTAACAGGATCGGTATAAAAAATAATTAGCTGCCGGATATCCCTTTTAAACCCTACTATCCGCATTGAATTTTTTTTGCTATTGCTGAGCACCTGTACTCCAGCCTCATAATTATTGCTTTCTTCCGGCTGCAATTGTTTATTGCCATAATCACTATACAACTGGTACAAAGAAGGCGCTTTAAACGCCGAAGAAATATTTACAAATATGCGCGTGTTAGCATCTACGTTATAGGATGGATTAAAAGAGTAAGTAGCATTGCTGCCATAAATACTGTGCTTATTGTAACGCACACCAGCCTCCGCATTGAAACCCTTAAGGTTTACAAGCAACAGAGATGCATACACAGAATAATTAGTAGTATGTGCCATTTCACTGGATAAAGCAGACTGGTAAGGGCCATAACTACTAATGCTAAAAAATGATTGTCCGGTATTTTGGGCAATGCGCTGCACCCCACTTACCAGGGATAACTTTTGAGCCAATTTTAAATTTGCGAATAACTCCGATACAAAAGAATTCCCATTGTACTCGCCCCTTGAATAATTCGAAAAGCCCCCTACACTGGCACTGTCATCGGAAAGTGTTCGCTTCGTTGTAACCAGTGTATTTGTAAAATGAAAGTCGCTCCTACTGGTCTTGTACACCATGGCGGCTGTTTGAATAAAAGTGGTATTGACTCCCGTATAATCTTTGTCATCCTTATAAGCACTGGCATCTAAGTCGCTCTTGTATTGCACATAATTAGAACTAGCGGAGATGGCCAATTTTGGGGTGATTGAATACCCTATGTTTGCCAGAAAACTATTTTGTTGAAAACCATCTTTATCAAAACCCTTACTACCGGTACTATCATAAGCAGAAGAAAACCCTTTGGATCCAACATGATTATAGGAAAGGTTATAATTGAACTGATCTAGTTTTCCGCTAATTCCCGCATTGGCTTTGAATGTTTGATAGCTGCCATAGGAGATACTTGCAGAAGGACTCATTTTTTTTGCGGTCCCCTTCTTAGTAATAATATTGATTACCCCCGCAACGGCTGCGCTGCCCCATAAAGTACTTTGTGCCCCCTTCAACACTTCAATCCGCTCAATCTGAGCAGGATTGATATTATTGAGGTCGAATGAATTACTAATTAGCGAGGGGTCATTTACAGGAATGCCATCTAATAAAATAAGCGTATTGCCGGAAGATGCGCCTCGGAGAAAAATATCCTGGTTGGTGCCCAAAGCATTGTTGGCTCCATTTACGTACACCCCTACCTGGTAGTTGAGAATTTCAGTCAAGCTTTTTCCTGCATTAAGCGCTAGTGTAGCCTGGTCAATAACACTCACCACCTTCCCTGTTTGGGATTGCTTAACGATGAACTTGGTGGCGGTAACCACCAATGCATCGAGATTTTTTGTACTGTCTTCTTGTGCAGACAAATGACTACTGATAATTACAGCAGTCACCCATAAAATTTTCTTTTTCATTGTTTGAAAAGATTTTTTTGTGACTGCTCCCGGAAAATTCAGGTATGGCTATTACGCACAACACCTGTTAGAAATATAAATGCCTTTCAGCGCTTACAGTCCATGCCTTTCACCCGAAAGCCTTGAATGATAAAATTGATACTTGGCAGGTCTTCTGGCTTAAGCGTTCACTTCACCTTCCCATTTTATTAAAACAGTGGTGTGAGAGAAGTTCCCTTTCATTTTCCTTCTGCCAAAAGCAGCAATCTAAGAAAGGTCGCTTTTACAGCTACGGGGATAGCGCCGGAATTACACCGGACTTCCCTTTTAATCCCGATTCACATCGGAAACCAAATTCATTGCAAATGTATGAAGAAAGAAAGGGATGAACTCATTTATTCAGGAATAAAAAAATGCTACTGAAACAGTAGCATTTTTAAAATAATAAAAGAATATCCTCTACAACGAAAAGGTGATATGCACCATTCCCTTAATTTTTGTATTGGTTTGTGCACTCGCAAAATTTTGTGATACGGGTAATTGCGCATTGCATCCAATAGTTACATTTTTAATATTAATGTCGATTCCTGCAGCAGTGCTTAATAAATATCCTCCCGTATCCGCTATTTTTTGTTTGGCCAATTTACTGCCATCCGTATGCTCATACATTAGTCCACCATGAGGGGTAATAACGAAAAATTGTTTTTTAATGGGACAATACGCAATCGTACTTCCAGAAAATTTATTGCCAAAGTAATATTGCTCAGCATTGGTAGTATTAATTTTATAACTGATGCTAGTGCTGATGCCTAGCCGATTAATCGTTAGATTATAAAGAGCGTTCATCATCACATCATTACTTCCAGATCCTAGCTGGGTATTGGCCAAGGCTACCAACGCCGGATCATTTGAGTCAATCCTAAATTTACCTGTGGCCAATTTGATACCCATCCCCAACCACAACTGCTGGGTTATTAACTTTTTTTTTGTTGTTGCGGATGAATTACTGAAAATTTTATAGTTGGCCATTGCAGCTACATCTCCCATCCCACTTGAATGGTAACTTCCGTCATCAGAAGTTTGCTGAATGGTATTAAAAGGCAAAAAGGCTATTAGTTGCCATCTTTTACCAACGTTCAATCCACCCCAAATTTCTACTGTTTGAAAGAGTTCATTGCTGTACTGGCTGGGTTCATTTTTGATGCTAGTATGAAAACGGCTAAACTCATAACGTGTTCCAATAAAGGCGCGCGAAAATTTTGGTAACAGGCCAATATAATAATTACCCGTTCCACATCCACAAATTTCACAGGCACCTGCCTGGGTAGAAAAACATATAATAAAGAGTATAATTGTTGCTATTTTTTTCATAAAATGATTATTTTAAATATAAAGTTCAAGGATTCAATACCAGTTGTACTATTTTTTTTCACCTGATTTGCTACCGGTAATTAAAGCAGCAGTATAGGAATTTTAGTATACTCAGAGGTATGCTTTTCACAACTAGACCACAACACAATCAAAGCAAAACATTTAAGCAGTTGAATTGCATTTTCACAATGACTAATTGGCAATAAAAAATTGATAAAGAGGACTATGCCTGCTGTGGCGGTCGAAAGAGAGAAAGAGAAATATCTGTTAGTGAATGATTTTTTTCTATCGCCACTATCTGGGCGGTAATTTCAGAAAAAATATTTTCGAAATGGTAGTTACTCGAGCTGCAGGAAAATAATTCAATCTTATTCTCCATTTTCCTTTCGGGCATTTGTTGTTCCTTGCTTTCGGCCGCTTGTATTTTTTTCATCATTTGGCATTTGCCATTACAATGCAAGGCAGGCTTGGCTTTGTTCTCACAATTTTTGGCAAATTCGGCTGAATTGGTATAGTATTCAACCATCACCCACCCATTACTGAACGTTTGGCATACAAACGCAATCAATAAAAAAAAGGCGGCCAATTGTTTAAACATGGGTGCAAAGATAACCGAATATATAAAAGTAGGTATGACCTGCGTCATAAAATGAGCCATTATTTTGAATAGGTCGCAGGTTTCTTATCCTCTTTCTGTATCTTCAAACTATGACATCAAAATCCAACCAGCTCAACCTATTTGACCTATCCATGATTGTGGTAAGCCTGGTAATCGGAATGGGCATTTTCAGGAACCCTGCATCCGTAGCAGCCACTACTGGCAATAGCTCCATCTTTTTTTTAGTATGGATAGTAGGTGGTATCATCGCCTTATGCGGTGCGCTTACCTTTGCAGAAATTGGCCTTCGACTCCCAGCTATGGGGGGCTATTATAAAGTCTTTGCCACCTGCTATCATCCAGCCGTGGGCTTTACTGTAAATGCATTGATACTGATTAGCAATGCTGCTTCCTTGGCAATTGTTGCATTGATTGGAGCAGACTATGTAAGTGATCTTCTATTTAATCACCCATCGGGCATATTCTTCAATTCAGGAATTTCTATTCTGGCGGTGGTATTATTTTATGTGGTCAATCTTTTAGGATTAAAGACTAGCAGCCGAACACAAAATGTGCTGATTGTAATAAAAATCGCTTTGGTAATCTTGCTCATCGCCAGTATTTGTAGGGGTGTATTGGTAACGCCCCATGGCTATGAAAGCAACGCGCCCATTTTTACCCTGTCTAATAAATCGGCCATCTCCTTATTCTTAATTTCATTGATACCCGTTTGTTTTTCTTATGGTGGCTATCAGCAAAGTATCAATTTTGGTTCGGAAGTAAATAATACAAAAATATTGCCCAAAGGAATTTTTATCGGCATCACCATTGTAGTGATCCTCTATTTATTAATCAACTATGCCTACACAAAGGTTATAGGATATGATGCTATGAAAAATGCCAGTGCCATCGGATCTCTTTTATGCGAAGCATGGTTTGGAAAAGCCGGCGGAAAAGTATTTGATGCATTGATGTTTTTGAGTGTGCTGGCCTATGTAAATATTATCCTGATGAGCAACCCCCGCGTAATGTTTGCCATGAGCGAGGACAAGGTTTTTCCTAAAATATTCTCCTACCGAAGTCCGAAGAATCAGGCGCTGGTAGCAGGTCTCACTTTTTTTGCCCTCACCACCATTCTCATTACTTTTTTTGGCAAGGGGGTAGATAATATTTTATCCTTCACTATGTTTCTCGATAGTATCGGCATGAGCAGTTCCGCTGCCGCCATTTTTATTTTAAGAAAACGAAAGGTAAATCAAGCAATGGTAACCGGCACATGGAATAAGCTAACACCACTCTTTGCCTCATTTTTTTTATTTAGCTATGGTATGGTGGCAGTGGGGGTAGTGATTAAGAATGTAAATGCGGCATTGATAGGAACCGGATTGCTGGCATTATTACTGGCTCTTTATTATATTTTTTATTTTAAAAAAAATACCTGATGGATCTTTCCTACATTCTCAACGAACTCGGCGAAGACAGAGAAAACTATTTTAATGCCATTGCGCCTCCTATCATACAAAGCAGCAATTTTGCTTTTGGTACTGTGGAAGAAATGCGCAGCGCCTTTGCCGATGAATACTCAAGCTACTTATACAGCCGCGGCATCAATCCTACGGTTGACATCCTATGCAAAAAGCTAGCTGCGCTTGATCATGCAGAAGATTGTCTGGTATTCAATAGCGGCGCTGCCGCCATCTTTGTAGCCGTGCTGGCCAATGTAAAATCCGGCGATCATATTGTATCCGTAAATAAACCGTATACCTGGGCACAAAAAATGTTCAACGAAATTTTACCCCGCTTTGGTGTAAGCACTTCGTATATTGATGGCCGTGAAATCACCAATTTTGAGCGCGCCATTTTACCCAACACTACGGTGATTTATTTGGAAAGTCCCAATAGCTGGGATTATGCCATACAAGATTTAAAAGCAGTTGCCGAACTAGCCAAAGCAGAAAATATCATCACCATTATCGACAACAGTTATTGCACGCCCCTTTACCAGCAACCGATCGACCTTGGCATTGACCTGGTGCTACAATCCGGTACCAAATATATTGGTGGGCATAGCGATACGGTAGCAGGTGTGCTGACTGGCAGTAGCAAGATGATAGAAAAGATTTTTAGATCAGAATTTTTGAATATCGGCAGTGGCATCTCACCCTTCAATGCCTGGCTACTTATCCGCGGACTGCGCACCCTTCCCATGCGGCTCGAAAGAATTACCAAGACCACCCTACAAATAGTACAATACCTGCAAGGGCATGAAAAAGTAGAAAAAGTAATTTTTCCTTTTGATGAAAGTTTTCCCCAATACGCACTTGCCAAGCAGCAAATGCAAGGCGCCTGCGGACTACTCACTTTCATTGTAAAGGCCACTACGGTGAAGCAGATAGAAAATTTCTGCAATCGCTTGCAGCATATTTTAATGGCGGTAAGTTGGGGTGGACACGAGAGCCTGATTGTACCCAAATGCGCCGGCATGCCGGCAGCTGAATTCGATGCTACAAATCCCGAACACCGCATGATAAGAATGTATGTAGGACTCGAAGAAGTAGACTACCTGATAAAAGATTTGGAGCGGGGGTTTGGGGAGATTTTTTAGATGAGGGATTTTTTTAATTTAAAATTTATTCTTTTTTATAGCCCACGGTTAAAATCGTGGGCTATAAAAATGCAACGATATAGATGCAATGGATTTATCCATTTCCCTCGTTTTTGATTGTTAGATGGCATGTAATCATATTGCATTGTATGAATGAAACATAATGGCTTTGTTTTATAAAAACCGTTGAAACGGTTTTTTTGCATTTCATTTATATAGCCCACGGTTTAAACCGTGGGCTGTAAAAATGCAACGGTTTAGGTGCAATGGATTTATCCATTTCCCTCGTTTTTGATTGTTAGATGGCATGTAATCATATTGCATTGTATGAATGAAACATAATGGCTTTGTTTTATAAAAGCCGTTTAACCGGTTTTATGCATTTCATTTTTATAGCCCGCGGTTTTAACCGTGGGCTATAAATTGCAACGGTATAGGTGCAATGGATTTATCCATTTACCTCGTCTTTGGTTGTCAGATGACATGTATCCATATTGTATGAATGAGGCATGTCATTTATGTTTTATAAAAACCGTTTAAACAGTTATTTTGCATTTCGTTTTTATAGCCCACGGTTTAAACCGTGGGCTAT
>CANJAW010000010.1:0-17318 GCA_947472215.1 Chitinophagaceae bacterium | reverse complement strand
TTTTTTTTCCAAGCTCCTCGATGGGCTACAATAATATTATCCGAAAGCTGAACCGGATGAGTTTCGATTTTCCTTGAACTGCTACAGGCAAGAAAAAAAAACGAAGTAATAAATAATAAACAAATGACCCTCATAGACCTATACATAATTATTTTAAAAAAATTGTTTGAAAGGGGTATAATCATTTAATCAAAATCAGTACCCACTTATTGAAATACCCTCACATAATCAACAAACATTCTTTGAGGAAATACGGTAGCAGCATCTGGAGATCCCGGCCATAGTCCACCCACCGCTACATTAAAAATAAAAAACTGATCGGCATTGAATGGATAAATTGCAGTACCCACATCGGCCAATGTATTGGTTAAATACAACTGGTCATCTACGTACCACTTGATGATATCCTGTGCCCATACTATACTAAACACATGAAACTGTTGCGAAAAATCGCCGGAGGTAAGATTGTAATTACCACCCTTTGAAGTACTTACTCCACTAACTGGTTTCCAATGTGAAGTACCATATGCCCTGGAAGGATAAGTGCCAACTAATTCCATGATATCAATTTCTCCACAGACTGGCCATCCTGCCGAAGGGATATTGGCGCCCAACATCCACAATGCTGGCCAAATGCCTTTTCCTACAGGCAATTTTGCCCGAATATCTATTCTGCCAAATTTAAAATTCTTTTTATTTTGGGTAGTCATTCTCCCAGAAGAATAGTTGAACCCAAGCATAGGTTCTTTTCGCGCCTCAATGATCAAATTACCATTGGACAAAAAAGTGTTTTTTAAGCTACTCGTATAATATTCTAGTTCACTATTACCCCATCCTCCAACTCCGTTCCCAGTTTCCTGGTTCCAAAAACTGGTATTTAAACTCGTACCTGCAAACTCATCACTCCAAGCCAATGTATACCCCGGATAAGAAAGGGGTGTAGTATAACCACCATTATCTGTAGGCAAATAAACACCATCTTCTGTAAGTAGAATACCCTTGGCTGATGCAGTGGCAATGGTGCAAAATTTAGGATTGCTAAGCTGCAAAGTGAATTGCAAATTTCCCTGACGCAAATTAGTGGGTTCGCCGCTAATAGCTACATCAATGGTGGCTTGAGTTTGGTTGGCTGCAATTGAAACTGTTCCAGAAGCGGCAATATAATCCCTTGGAGAAATAGCTGTTCCATCAACTAGGGTATAACTAACTGTTACCGCATTTGTAGTGACTTTATTACTCGTTACATAAAACCGCATTGTAGTAGCGGTTATTGCTCGTGGTTGACTCACTTCTAATACAGAAACCTCAGGAATAACCGCAGGAGGTGCCGTCGGACTATCAGCCGCTTTTTTGCAGGAAAATGAAATCGCACAAAAAATTAAAAAATATATTATTAAAGACTTTCTTTTTAGTTGCATAAAAATGCTTTAAACAGTAAAATACGCTCCCCACAAAAATGTAAAACCTGCAACTAGCAACTATTTCTTTTGCTCCTTTTAAGCACCAATTTTAATTATATCAAAACTCCTCCACTACATTATCTCGACAGGCACTTAAATATGCTGCATTATACAACATAAATACGGAATACAATTAACACCCTTTCAAAATAACAGCACTAGATCGGCTGTAGTTAGAATGAATTGAAAGAGGAATAATTTTCTTTCAATTCATTCTAACATTTCAGCAAATCAGTTGGGTTAATAATTTATAATGTAACCTTAAAGGGCTTTCATTTTAATATACCAGGCATTCCCAGTTTCAGTACCCTGTACCCGTAAATACATATAGGTAGAAGTAAGTACCATTATTTCATATTCCGGTTTTAATGAACCATAGCCGATACAAGTACTTGGGCTTGCCAAGTTAATCGCCACTCCTGTAGTAGGTGCATTAGCTGCAATACCTGAGGTTGCGGGAGCAAATGAAAAGCCTCCAGTAGCACCCGCATAATTATTGCACTGCTCTGTAGTTCCATTGGCAGGTATACCTGGCAAAGTTGAAAATTGCGACCCTTTTGAAAAAATCCCATCTGGGGTAATCATTTGCATGGTAAAGGCAGAGCCCGCTTGGGTAAATTTATAACTCGCTGTATAGAAACAATTGCAACAAGGAACTTTTTCGTTAACACCTGCAGCCCACCAATCCGGACCTAATGAAGAAGCGCTCCAAGGACCTACCCCAAAATGACCAGCTACACTTTTATCTACCACCCATGTTTTAGAACTGTTTCCAGTTAAGTTAGTCACAATAGCAGCAGGAGCAACATATGCACTAAACACCGAGATATCTTTAGTAAGGGTAGATGAAGTGCCGCCCTTACCGTAAGCTACTGCTGTAATCCTATAGGTATAAGTGCCACTAGAGGCTGCTAAATATGCTTTAGAAGTTGTTCCCTTGGGTAAATAAACTAGATTTAATGCATCATTGGCATCATAATCTATTTTATATGAAAGCGCATTGTCAGCAGCAATGGTTATGTTAACATTTCCGGTGCCATCACCATTTGGATGCGTTGCATCTTGGCCGACAATTTGTGTAGTGATAACAATATTAGAAGGAGCAGTAAGATCCCCTAAACTATAGGTTGTTTTTTTGCAACTGCCAAACATTATTAGCAAAGCAAATAAACCCAACAGGTTTTTTAATTTATTTGTCATGATATCTTATTTTAAATTTATTAATTAGTAAGTCTAATGTTGTCAATATAAAAAGTAGCAAATTGTCCTCCTACTCCTGCCCCTGTATAAGCATCATTGAATCTGAAAACAATTTGCCCGAATTTAGAATTGGCAGGTAGGCTTACAGTGCTGAAATCAAAGACTAGCTCTTCCCATGCTCCTGATGTTGTAAAAGGTACTTTTAAAACACCAACGCCATTTCCAGGAATGCCGCCTAATGAGGATTCCAATTCTACATTTAATTTCATTCCAATCATCGCTGGATCAGGATTATAAGCTAACAGTTTAATTTTTTTAGTGGTCCCAAAATCCATGTTTAAATCCAATGGGCTATATGTTCCACTCCAGTTATCCCACCCTCTAACAAATTTACCTACACTCGCAGTGGTGTTAAGGCCTGTTGAACTAGGATTAGCAACTGTTGAGAAAGATTGTCCGCCTCCAAACGATCCAAAAAAGTAATTAGCTCCAGCAACATCAAAAGAAACTGGCATCGCAAATGCTGGCGAGGTGAAAGGGCCAATAACTGTTGCTGTAATTACCTCTGTTTTAGCTGCTCCAATGTAAGTAGCATTTCCACTTATCGCAACAACCTTAACACTATAAGTTCCTGCAACAGCATAGAGATGGTTGACCATTGCACCTATAGCACAAGGAGTTCCCACCTCGCTAGCTACATCACCAAAATACACCAAAAAGGAAGCTGTATAAAGTGCCGTTGGTTTTACCGCAATACCATTGGCATTTTTTGAGATGTTTGCTACCAAACTAGCCGGAGCTATATAGGTTACCGATAAAGGATACGTGTTGCTTGTTTCACGACCGGCAATATCTTTTGACACGATAGATACTGTATAGCTTCCTTCTGGGTAAGCATGCGTTGTACTTCCTCCTGGCGTTAATGTTGCATTTGCCCCAGTGCCATGTCCATAGGCCACGGAAAATGAGGATGCACCATTACCAAGAGGCGATATTTTTACATTTCCTGAATTATCAGTGCTGATATCAAATATCTTGGCAAGATTTGCGGAAGCAGCAGTACTTAAAGAAGAAAGGTCCTGATCAATACCCTCTTTTTTAGAACAACTGGTTGCCATTAGTAACAGCAATCCGAAGACGTAGGTTATTTTTATATTCTTCATGTTTAATATTTTAATTAGTTATAATTAGGATTTTGTACCAACTTAGTTCCCTGTAATTCTCTAATCGGAATAGGAAATATTTCACTCTTTCCTGCAACAAATCCTCTGCTTGCCAATTTAGCAACTGCATCATTCCATCTTACCAAATCAAAAAAGCGATGTCCTTCTCCAGCCAGTTCTAATCTGCGCTCAGCTTTTATAGCTGCTAACGAAACTGTCACAGGAGCTAGACCAACCCTAGCTCTTACAGCATCTAACAGTGCTTGTGCCCTTGCTCCCGTTGCACCCAATGCTTCTGCCTCCATTAAATAGGTATCTGCCAATCTGATTATATAGGTATCTTGTTTGTAGTTTAATACCTGATCTCCTCCACCTGTTGAAGCATCCGCTTGTCGTGGTAAAAATTTATTTAAGAAATACCCTGTATTTTGGTACCCGTCAATATAATCCGCTTGACCGGCTACTTTCAGTGCCTTCATATCAAACACGGTAGCGGCAAATCTTGGATCTAATTTGATGGCATCATAAAAATTCTGTGTAAACACATTGAAGCTCCAGCCGGAAGGTATATTATCAGCAGTAGAAACTGCCGGCCTTGAATAACTTCGAGGACCTACCATTACATTTACTGAATTACCCTCATCACTTCCACTTCCCCAGTTACCCCAACCCGAATTTCCAACACTGGTATGACAAGCTTCTATAATTGATTCAGTATTGAATTTATTAGCAACTACCCAAAGGTCACTGAATTTGGCTAACAGACGATATCCGTATTGACTGGTACCACCCGGTGTTCCGTTTACTTCTGCAAACTGAGCTGCTGCAAGACTGGCTTTGTTTTCAAAAAGATATACTTTTCCTAACAATGCTTGTGCTGCTCCTTTTGTAAAACGTCCGGCTTCTGTAGCTCCTGGAACAGAAGTAGGCAAAACTGCAATTGCTTCAGACAAATCCTTTTCAATTTGGGTATACACAGCTACCGGAGTGGCCTGGGTGGCCTGATACATATTGGTAGCAGTTAATGACTCCAAAAGCAAGGGAATGTTTTTAAACATTCTTACCAGATTAAAATAATAAAGCGCTCGCAAGGCTTTTGCCTCTGCAGCAAATCTTGCTTTAAGAGTTGCATCCATTGTTACACTGGGCAACTTCGCCAATAAGGTATTCGCTCTGAAAATTCCTTGATAATGGTCATTCCAGAAACTACCTGGCATAATCGTTGCATTCAACGTGTAATTTGAAAATCCCTGAATTCCTGCGCCATCCGTAGCTCCACCGCCACCGGCTAGTTGGTCATCTGAACCCGCATTCATCATCGTAATCATGTTTTCAAAACCTCCCGAATTTTTACGTACCCCATCATAGGTGCCCACCAAGGCTGCAAAAGCCTGATCTTTATCGGCATAATAGTTCTCGGAAAGAAACTGGCCCTTAGGCGAAATGTCAACAAAGTCTTTTTTGCAGGATCCCAATGAAACCAGCATTGCGCCTGCTATCAATAAGTAATTAATTTGTGTTTTTTTCATAACTTATATTTTTAATAAATTAAAATTGTAGTTGAGCTCCAAATATAAATGAACGTGCCTGAGGATATACCCCTTTGTCAATTCCCAATACACCTCCACCAATTTCTGGATCATATCCGGTGTAATTTGTAAGCGTTAATAAATTTTCGGCAGTAGCATAGAAGCGTAATTTATTGGCTCCTATTTTTGTTAGCATTTTATTGATTGGTAAGGTATAGCCCAATTGTACTATTTTAAGACGCAGGTAATCTCCCTTTTCTAAATAAAAATCTGACATTTTTCCGAAGTTGCCATTGGCGTCATCACTGGTTAAACGAGGATAATCGGTAGAAGTTCCTGCCCCTGTCCAACGACCCATTGCTTTTGATTGATAATTAGAGTTACCAATATCTAAACGACGTAAGCCTTGGAAAATTTTACTTCCAGCAGATCCCTGACCAAACACCATCAAGTCAAATCCCTTGTATTCTAAAGATAAGGTCAAACCAAAAGTGTAGGCAGGAATATTGCTACCTAAGAAAACTTTATCATTGTCTGTGATTTTACCATCTCCATCTGTATCAGCCCAACGAAAATCGCCTGGCTTTGCAGTAGGCTGAATCAGTACTCCAGCTGAATTGGCATAGGCGTTTACCTCAGCGGTAGATTGGAAAATGCCTGATTTTTGAAAACCATAAAAAGAGTTGTACGATTGCCCAACCTGTGTTCTAGTGACCGCGCCCATCGATTGAAAAGAAGCATCGCCAGAAATATAATTTGCATCGGCAGCTACATAGGTAACTTTATTTTTTAGATAGGCAACATTACCATTGGCAGAAAAATTAAACTGGCCAATTTTTTTACGATAGCCCAATTCAACTTCTAATCCACTGTTTTCCATATCTGCAATATTCCCAACTGGAAGTGATGAAACACCTACATAACCAGGTATATTGATTGGACGTAAAATACCCTTGGTCTTTTTATTGTAAAGGTCTACCGTAAGACTTAATGAATTGAATAACTGTGCTTCAAAACCTATGTTGGCTTGAGTAGTTTCTTCCCAACGCAAATCTGGATTATCCAAGGTTTTTGGAGCATATCCAGTAGTAATTAAACCGGCATTACCCATGGTATAGTTATAACCACCTTGCACAATAGAAAGATAGCCAAAATCACCAATGGCATCGTTTCCAACTTTACCATAACCGCCTCTAACTTTTAATTGATTGACGATCGAATTGGTTTTCCAAAAATTTTCTTTCGATACAATCCAGCCTGCAGAAACTGCAGGGAACACACCAAATTTATTATTTAATCCAAATCTTGAAGAACCATCACGGCGAATAATCCCTGTGAATAAATATTTTTCTTGAAAGTTATAATTTACCCTGGAAAATAAAGAGGATAATTTATGCTGAGTAAAGTCAAATGCGCTTGCATTAATACTGGTAGAAGGAATACTGAAATTAAATGAAGCATCCTTGTAAGTACTAATCGGTAAATTGAAATAAGTAAGTCCCGATCCACCTCCAATACTTTCTACATAAGCTCCCTGACCTACCAATAAGGTGATGTCATGGGCTGCTATTTTTTTAGTGTAGGTAATGGTATTTTCAATATTCCAATTAAATACATTGTTAATTGATTTTCCAAAATTATTCTGAAGGGTACTAGAAGTGGCACTTAAGAAATTTACTGGAGTAAATCCCTCGGCTCCCCAATACGCTAATTTAGCACCCAGGGTTGACCTAACTTTAATATCCTTGTTAATAGCTGCTTCTACGAAGGAATTTCCAACGATATCGTCCGACCAACTGTAAGCCCCTAATCTTGTCTGGATATAAGCAAGCGGGTTAGTCATTTCTTGTCCCACTATAGAAGAAATACCGTAAGGATTGCCACTCGCATTTCTAACAACAGCATTCACACTATAAGGAGCTGCATTGGAAATAAGTGGATCTGTTACCACCAAAGGTGTAGTTGGATCAAGGTTAATAGCAGAACTTAATGGACCGCCAAATTCACTATTCGTATTACCCAATCCAACAGCGTTTACATGAGAATAACCAACTGTTTCGCCAAACGTAAATACTTTTGATAATTTATGAGTAGCGTTTAACCGGATATTTTTTCTGTTATAATTTGAAATTTCAGAGGCTACAATCCCTTGTTGGTCTTGGATACCAAATGAAAGGTAAAAAGTAGATTTATCCGTACCACCGCTCATGCCAATTTCATGTGAATAGCGATGAGCACCATTATTAAAAATGGCTTTTTGCCAATCGGTTCCAACTCCTAAAATACCTAAGTTAGGAAATACAACATTTCCTCCACCGGCAACAGACCTTTCATTTAATAAAGCACCATACTGGGTTGCATTTAATAAATCAAGCATTTTGGCCGGTGCAGATGTACCATAAAAGCCATTGTAACTTATCGCTAGCTTACCTGACTTTCCTTTTTTGGTACTTACCATAATTACACCACTTGCAGCACGTGTTCCATAAATGGAGGCTGAAGAGGCATCTTTCAACACTTCTATTGATTCTATATCAGATTGATTCAGGTAACCAATTCCCCCTGCATCTACTACTACTCCATCTACTACCCAAAGCGGATTATTACCTCCGTCTCCAAATGTAGTAACCCCCCTGATTAATATTTTTGAGGGAGAACCCGGCTGTCCAGAATTTTGAGCAACCGTAACGCCGGCAACCCTTCCTTGTAATGCCTGTTCAATTCTACCACTAGGCACTTTTTCAAGATCCTTTGCTTTTACACTTGAAATAGCACCGGTAACGACACTCTTTTTTTGTGTACCATAACCTACCACTACCACTTCATCCAATTTAGCTTCTGATACAGTAAGAGAAATAGATAAGGGGCCAGCTGTAATTGCTACCTCTTTGGATTCATACCCAATAGAAGATATGGTAAGTGTTGTTGCAGCAGCAGGAACAGAAATAGAAAATTCACCTTTTTCATTGGTGCTAGTACCCAATTTAGTTTTATTGGCTACTATAGATGCATTGAAAACCGGACTTCCTTTTTCTCCGGTAACCCTACCCGAAACAGTTTTGTTTTGAGCCCAGGATGTGGTGGCAATTAAAAATAAGAGTGATAGGAGCACCCCCTTGAAGATTTTTTTCATACGCAAGTTTTAGGTTTGTTTGAATAACAATTAATCGTGTCCAAAACTAGACCTTCTAAATCCACTTCAATCCAAAATACCTCATCTATAATACATCAATAATAGTTAACTAATTGATTATCAATAACAATAAAATACATCATTATTACATCAAACATAATTTTATCTTTGATAAATGAAAAATTGCATTCTATTAATATTAGCAATAGGATATTTAAAGGCAAATAGCCAAAACACGATTGGCCTGCCGAAAATCGACAATTTTAATAATCTTGCATTTCACGGGGGCAGGCAAACCTGGGATATCAAACAAGACAAATGGGGGCGAATGTATTTTGCCAATAATGACGGGCTGCTCACTTATGATGGAAGCTATTGGAAAATATACCCCCAGCCAAATAAAAGTATTTTACGTTCCATCGCTATTGACGACAACAGGATTTATGCTGGCGGCCAAGATGAAATTGGCTATTACTCCCCTAATGAGCAGGGTATTTTACAATACCACTCATTAAAAAACCTAATTCCTGTTCAATCCAGGAAATTTACCGACGTTTGGGATATTGAGTTTTATAAAGGGTCAGTTTTCTTTAGAACCTGGGATATGATCTTTGAATATAAAAACCAAGTTATTCAGTCATACCATGCCATTAGAGGCTGGCAGTATATGAAATCAACAGGTGATAAACTATTTGCACAGGATAAAGATAGAGGGTTATTACAATTCGTAAATAACCAATGGGAGCCTCTCTGTATGCCTGGATCCATTCCAAACTTTGAAATCACCGGCCTGATTCCATTAAAAAATGACAGCCTTTTGATTAGCTCCCTAGATAATGGCTTGTTTATATTTTACAAAGGCATTCTTACTAAAAAACACACAGAAGCAGATCAACTCTTTATCAAGAGTCATGTTTTTTCATTTGAAAAAATCAATGCTACAGAATTTATAGCAGGCACCTCTTCTGATGGTTGTATGGTAATTAATTTTGCTGGGCAAATTATTCAAAAAATTGCCATCCAAGATGGTCTTCAAAATAATAATATAATCAGTATTTTTCTAGATAGAGATAAAAATTTATGGACAGGCTTGGATAATGGCATCAGTTTAATTGCCTATAATTCTGCCATTAAATACATAAAGCCTAATAAAGACAATGACCTTTCCGGCTATTCGGCTCGAGTATTCAATCACCAGCTGTACATTGCCACTTCATACGGAGCTTATTCAGCCCCCCTTTCGGCTAACAGCCAGGACCTCAGCTTTTCCAAGGCGAATTTTTCCTTTATAAAAAATACAGAGGGGCAAAACTGGCGGCTAGATGAAGTGAATCATCAGCTTTTACTTGGTCACCACAATGGAAGTTATTTAATTCAAAACAATGAAGCCATTCAATTAACCCACGATGCAGGTGTCTGGCTTTTTTTACCCACCTCGTCCATCTCTCCCTCAAAAACTATTTTGGCAGGAAGCTATTCAGGAATTAGCATTCTTGAATTTACTGGAAACAACTATTTCAATAATTTCGAATCTAAGGGAATATATGAATCATTCCGCTTTATCGCAATTGACAATAATAAGGATATTTGGGCCTCTCACCCCTACAGAGGAATTTATAAACTACGATTCAGTCCAGACAACAAGTCTTTTTCCACTCAACTGTTTTCCGATAAAGATGGATTGCCTTCTACATTAAGGAATTTTGTTTTCAGAATAAAAAATAGGGTTATAGTTGCCACAGAAAAAGGAATCTATGAAATGGATGCTTCGGGTAAAAAATTTATTCCCTCTCCCCTATTATTTGACCTATTTGGACCGATGGCTATTCAATACCTAAAAGAAGATGAAGAAGGTAACATTTGGTTTTGTAGTGATAAAAAAATAGGGGTAGTTCATTTTTCCAACTCCAATAACACTTTTCAAATTCATTATTTCCCTGAACTAACGGGAAAAATACTAGCTGGATTTGAAAACATCAACCCTTTTTCCAAACAAAATGTTTTTATCGGAGCCGATAATGGAATTATCCATCTTAACTATGAAAAATATATAGCAAACCTTCCAACACTCAATATTTTACTTGCTCAGGCAAAAGCATTTGGGAAGACGGATAGCATCATTTTCGGAGGCCATAGCAACCAGCTAGGTAATATAGACTATGAATTAAGTAAAGACGCTATAGTAAAAATACCTGTCAGTAACAATTCGCTTCATTTTGAATTTAGTTCGCCAGGATACAGTCTGCAGAACAATATTGAGTATAGTTACCAATTAATAGGCTTCGACAAAAAGTGGTCTGCAAGATCTCCAAAAACTGAAAAAGAATATACCAATTTACCCTATGGCTCCTACACATTTAAGGTGAAGGCAGTTGATAACCTCGGCAATGAATCAAAAACTATCAGTTACCGATTTGTAATTAATCCCGCTTGGTACGAGACCCTTTGGGCTTATCTCTTTTATACCCTCCTGCTGCTTTCTGTATTTTACTGGATTGCCAAATGGCAAAAGAAAAAACTGGTTACCCAACAAATCAAGTTTGAAGATGAGCAAAAAAGGTTAATCTATATTCACCAACTGGAAGTTGACCAGCATGAAAAAGAAATTATCAAACTGCAGAATGACCAACTAATGAATGAGGTGATTTATAAAAACCGAGAGCTAGTAGATACAAGCATGCATTTAGTGGAAAGAACTGATGCTCTATTAAAAGTAAAAAGTGAACTGCAACATTTGTACAAAAAAACAGGGGGGAATCACGATGTAAAAAAAGCGATTCAACTGGTGAATGATATTGAAAAAACCAATTCCAACTGGGAACAGTTTGCCACTCATTTCGACGAAGTAAACAATGATTTTTTAAAAAAGCTAAAGAAGCAATTCCCCAGTTTAACTAACACCGATTTAAAGGTATGCACTTATATTCAACTCAATCTTGCTTCCAAAGAAATTGCCCAGTTATTGAACATTGCAGTAAGGGGAGTGGAAATCAGTCGTTACCGACTTAGGAAAAAATTGCAATTGAATTCAGGCGAATCGTTAAGTGAATTTCTTCACGAAATACACAACCAGTAAATCAATTTATTTATTCAATTAAGGGGCGGTCAACTGGAGTTTTGCCAATTGACGGCCCCTTAATGCAATGCTGCTATCTTGACTATGCCAAATGGATAAAAGTTTTGAATACAAAGGCAGCTAACAATGCACCTACAACGGGTGCAATTACTGGAATCCAGCTATAAGTCCAATCGCTATTACCCTTGTTTTTGATTGGCAGAATGGCATGCATGATCCTAGGACCTAAATCCCTTGCAGGATTAATGGCATATCCAGTAGGTCCGCCCAATGACAAACCAATACCCAATACTAAAACTGTAACTGGTAACGCATCTAGACTTCCTAAGGAACTAGAAGATTTTGTCATAAAAAATATTCCGAAAACCAACACAAATGAACCAATTACTTCTGTTATAAAATTATGAACCGAATGTCGGATAGCGGGAGCAGTACTAAAAACTGCCAACTGTAAAGATGGGTCATTGGCTTCATCCAAATGCTGACGATAGGCTACCCAAACCACTAACGCCCCAATCATAGCGCCTGCAAATTGCCCTGCAATATAAACAGGCACTTCATCCCATGGAAAATCAGTAAATGCTGCCATCGCCAATGTGATGGCTGGATTTAGATGTGCTGCACTGCCATGTGATGCCACAAATACTCCCACGAATACAGCAATCGCCCAACCAGATGCGATTACAATCAATCCGCTACTGTTACCTTTTGTTTTTGGTAACACCACATTGGCAACAACGCCATTGCCTAAAATGATCATGATCATTGTGCCTAATAATTCAGAAAAAAATGGGTTCATAAAATGAATTTTAGATGTATTAACTGATTAAATAATTTTTCGCGAGGTCGTTAAATGTATCCAACTGCTCCCTTACCCATGCAGCATCTTTGCCAATAACAGCTGCCATTAATTGAGCTACCAGTGGCGCTGCTTCCACTGCTGCCCTAGCGTCTAGAAAAAGCAATCTTGTTCTTCTTGCTAAGATATCTTCGATCGTAATTGCCATTTCATGTTCAACAAACCATTTTAGTTCTGCTTTCGTGTAGTCGTAACGTGGATGAATTTTTTCCGAAAGTGAAGGATCTCCGGCTATCATTAATTGAATAGCCGCTTCGTCTGACCCATACATACTAAAGGATGTAATTGACTTGTTAGCTATCCAACCATGTATCTTTAAACGCTTTGTTTTACATGGCGCTTCAGGCAGTCCTGCCGATTGTATAGCTTTATCAATAGTATACTCCGCCATGCTACGGTAAGTTGTCCACTTGCCTCCGGTAACATTTATCAATCCTGAAGGCAACAGCTTTACCACATGATCGCGAGTCATCACCGCCGTCTTCTTTTCGTTGCCCTGCTTTGCCAATGGCCTCAAACCAACAAAAACACTTTTTACATCTTCGGTGGTAATGTCCGATGTAGTATATCTATTAAAGTGGTTGATAATAAAATCGATTTCTTCTTTTAATGCAGTAGGCTCCGTGGTAATATTTTCTACAGGCGTATCAGTGGTGCCGAGCAATAATTGTCCATGCCAAGGAATCACAAATAAAACCCTGCCGTCATCTGTTGTTGGAATCATCATGGCGGCATTGCCTCTGAAAAAATGCTTCTCTACCACCAGGTGGACACCCTGCGAAGGAGCAATTGTTTTTTCGGAATGGCCTTCTGCCAATTGCAATAATTTATCTGCAAATACACCGGTGGCATTGATAACAGCACTTGCGCTGATTTCAAATAATTGCCCGCTTATTTCATCTACTGCACTTACACCGGAAATGACATTGTTTTTCTTTATAAAGCCAGTAACTCCGAAATAGTTAATTACAGTTGCTCCCTGTTCAATAGCTGTTTGGGCAAGGTTTACCGCCAGTCTGCTATCATCAAACTGTCCATCAAAATATAATACACCTCCAGTAAAATGATTGACAGATAAATCTGGGAGATGAACCAACGAAGTTGGCTTTGACAATAATTGTGTTTTACCCAAACTTAATTTGCAAGAAAGGAATTCATACACCCATAATCCAATGCCATAGTACCATTTTTGCCACCATCGATAACAAGGCACTACAAAGGCTAGTGTGTGGCAAATATGGGGGGCATTTTGCAAAAGCCTTCCTCTTTCCAGCAAGGCCTCTCTCACCAAACGGATATTTCCTTGTGCAAGGTATCTTACGCCACCATGTACCAACTTGGTGGAGCGGCTGGAACTGCCTTTCGCAAAATCATATTTTTCTAATAGCAATGTTGTATACCCCCTGCTAGCAGCATCAACCGCACAACCTAAGCCAGTGGCACCGCCACCAATGATGATCATATCATACTCATTATTCCCGCTTAATTTTTTTAACTGCTCCTTTCTATTCATTGAAATATTACTGCTGTTTAAGCAATTGACAAGGTGGCCGTGATAGCCTTCTTCCATCCATCGGTTAACTCGGTTCTAGTTGACTCGCTAATAGCAGAAGAAAAAACTGTTTCAACTTGCCATTGATCCTGTAATTCATCCATATTTTTCCAAAAGCCAACAGCAAGGCCAGCAAGATAAGCAGCACCTAGTGCGGTGGTTTCTGTAACAGTTGGGCGTATCACCTTTGTATCAAGCACATCACTCTGAAACTGCATCAACAGATTGTTATTAGTTGCCCCTCCATCTACCCTTAATTCCTTTATACTGATTCCACTATCTGCTTCCATTGCCTTCAGTACATCCATAGTTTGATAAGCGATACTCTCAACAGCTGCTCTGGCAATATGCGCCGATGTACTCCCTCTGGTTAATCCGGTAATGGTTCCCTTGGCATGTTGGTTCCAGTAAGGCGCGCCAAGTCCAGCAAAGGCAGGTACTACATACACGCCATCCGTGGTATCCACCTGCTTGGCCAGGGCTTCTACATCCGAAGAAGTTTTAATGATACCCAGTCCATCCCGCAGCCACTGCACTACCGCACCCGCAATAAACACGCTTCCCTCCAACGCATACTGTGTAACACCATTTATTTTCCAGGCTACTGTCGTTAATAAACTATTGTTAGAAACAATCATTTTTTGGCCCGTATTCATCAGCATAAAACAGCCTGTTCCGTAGGTGTTTTTAACCATGCCGGGTTGAGTGCACAATTGGCCAAAAAGGGCTGCCTGCTGATCCCCCGCAATGCCTGCAATTGGTATTTCAGTACTACCATCCAGTAAACAGGTACTGCCATACACTTCGCTACTACTCCTAATTTGAGGCAACATATTGCCCGGTACAGCTAATATTTTTTGCAACTCTTCATCCCATTGGCAGGTCTCAATATTACAAAGCATCGTTCTACTGGCATTACTTACATCCGTTACATGAACTTTGCCACTAGTTAACTTCCATACTAGCCAGGAATCAATTGTTCCAAAACACAATTCTCCTTTACTGGCTCTATCTCTTGCACCAGCAACATTATCTAATATCCATTTCACCTTAGTGCCACTAAAATAGGCATCGATTACCAAGCCTGTTTTTTGTTGGATGTTTTTTTGTAAACCCTTTTCCTTTAGTGCATCACAAAAAGAAGCGGTTCTTCTATCCTGCCAAACAATGGCATTGTATATTGCCTCGCCCGTATTTCTATCCCAAACCACGGTGGTTTCGCGCTGGTTGGTAATTCCGATGGCAGCAATATCCTTTGGAGAAATGGCTGCTTTCAATATCACATCTTTAGCGGTAGCCAACTGGCTTTCCCATATCTCTTCCGGATTATGTTCTACCCAACCCGGCTTTGGAAAAATTTGCGTGAATTCTCTTTGTGCAATAGCAATGATACGTCCACTTTTATCAAATAATATTGAGCGACTGCTGGTAGTTCCCTGGTCTAGGGATAAAATATATTGTGCCATCGTTAATGAAATTTAAACAATGAAAAGTTAAGTAGAAATATCTGCAATTGAATAAGTATTGTAGTATTACCTGAACTATTTTTTATATACACCCGAGGTAGTGAAGTGGATTTATACTGTATTCGATAAAACCAAAAAAGCACCTGTTTTTTCAAACAGGTGCTTTTTGGTTTTATTTTTTGACAATATATCTGTCAAGTCTTGCAATACTATTAAGGCAGATTCGCTGCTACACACCCAAGGACCATCCTTCGCGATAGGTTCTTTTTACAAACTGGTTCGCTTCATCAAAGTTAGTGACCCTCATATTAGGACCATCCCACAATAATTTAATGTTACGTCCAGGATAATGATCATCTCCTTTTTTGTCCTTTTTAGTAATATTAAAACTTCTTATGGCAAGGTTACCCATTAACACACTTTCGGTTAAAGGACCTGCGATATCAAAGTTAGAACTTAAGTTCTTAGCCTGCTCACTGCCATAGCCAGCGATAGATCCTTCCACCCATGCAGCGTAATGCCCTCCGTCTCCTTTGGGTACGCGAGCGAGGGTTTGCGGAACGACGATTTCTTTATTACGTGAAGTGGGTAGTAGGCTTGGTTTAACACCATAAGTGCCACACATCATCTTACCTTTTGTTCCTAAAAAAAGAACTCCATTACCCCCGTCACCCATCACTTCATTGGGACCAAGTTCATCAGGACGTTCAGGCTGTATACCTCCATCCATCCAATGTAATTTAACATCGGGCTTGCCATCCTTTCCTTTAAAGGTAAGGGTGATAGAAGATGCAATAGGTCCTGAATCAGGGTATACGCCCTGTTGCCAGTTTTCTACATAAGGAGTTGCTGCACTGCATTCTGCGGAGCTAGGATACCCCAATCCCAATACTGCAAAAGCCGGTGCCATAATATGACATGCCATATCACCTAATGCGCCGGTACCGAAATCCCACCATCCGCGCCAATTGAACGGCAATAATTTATCAACATAATCCCTGTTGGTTGCAGTACCCAACCAAAGATTCCAATCCAAACCTTCCGGAATAGGTGGTTTGCCGGAAGACCATGGAATACCTTGAGGCCAGATAGGTCGATCGGTATAGCAGTAAATAGTATGTACATCACCGATGGCATCGGCATTATACCATTCTTGCAATTGCCTTACCCCGTCGCCAGAAGCTCCTTGGTTACCCATTTGGGTTACCACTTTATAATCGTGTGCCGCTTTGGTAAGCATCCGTGCTTCGTAAATATCGTGCGCCAAAGGCTTTTGAATATACACATGCTTGTTTAATTGCATGGCCGCCATTCCGATTACTGCGTGCATGTGATCAGGTGTAGAAACAGAACAAGCATCAATGTTCTTATGCTCTTTCTCTAGCATCTCACGATAGTCTTTATAATATGTAGCCTTAGGGAAACGTGTTCTACTTTTTACAGCTTGTCTATCATCCACATCACATAAAAAAGCAATGTCTGCCTTCCCAGATTTGAAAAAATTTGAAACATCGCTTTCCCCTTTTCCACCAGCACCAATTCCGGCTATTTGAAGCCGATCGCTAGGTGCTGTAAATCCACGACCCAAAACATGCCGAGGTACAATATAAAAACCAGCTGCAGTCAAAGCAGCATTGCGGATAAAGTCGCGCCTTGGGTTTTTAGATTTGCTTTTTGATTCCTTTTTCATACAAGTAAATTTTTTATTTAGATATAGCAAATAAGATTTAATAGTTCAAGATAGTATATACAAATTACCAAACCAAAAACAAATCATTTTTTTATACAAAATTATTAATTTAACCTGTTTACCAGTGCGATTTGCGATGCCCCTTTTTTTGATAGACTAGAAGGAATTGAGTATAAAAGCTCCCGCCGGA
>CANJAW010000009.1:0-17946 GCA_947472215.1 Chitinophagaceae bacterium | reverse complement strand
TCGTCAGTATGCAATTTTCTATTCATCAATCACAAAGTTTCTATTAATTCTATTGTTAGTTTGGTCGGTCAATATTTTATTGCTGCTTATGCACCCAATAAAGTTTTTTTACTACTTCGGGTACCTATTATTTTCTTTTTAACTAATACCCCTTCCAGCATTGATTTTGCTCTTGTGTATTGGGAGCGGCTAGTGCTTTCCTCTATATCGAGCATTTCGCCAATTTCTCTATGCGAGTAGCCTTCTATTGCATAAAGATTTAGCACGGTTCTGTACCCAATCGGTAATAACCGGATACATTCTACCACCTCTTTTGCCTGCATAATGGATGGGATACTTTCTTCTTTTATTCCAACTCCACTAGCAAAAGTGATATCAACACTATCCGAAAATTTTTTATTCTTTTTTAGCACATTGATACAAGTATGTACTACAATTCTCCTAATCCAACCTTCTAATACCCCTTCATTTCTAAATTGATGTATTTGGGCAAATATTTTTATGAATCCTTCCTGAAGCATATCTTCCGCATCTTCCCTGTTTTTTGCAAAACGGTAGCACACCCCTAGCATACGAGGACTAAAACGAGCATACAACGCTTCCTGGGAAGCGGCATTATTAGTAAGACATCCAGCCAGCATAAGCTCTTCTGTCATAATTGTGCTTTTTACACTATAAATATAGGCAAAATACTTTGTTAATTTGCTGCATCAGCAAAACGGCCAAATTTTGAAATTTGGCCGTTTTTATATAGGTTATTGTAAGTTTTTCACCAATTTAGCCTTAGTGCAACTATGAAATTTCTTCCTCCCGCCGAGAATCCGGAAGCAAAATATCGGTAGTTTCTATCAAAAATATTGTCAATTCCAACCTGAAGTAGTACGTTTTTACTGCAATTTACCGAACCTTTCCAGTTGACCGTTAACCAAGAAGGCATTCCATCAGCCGTAGCGTATTGCGCATTATCCTCTCCATCAGCATTATACTGGTCCAAATGTTTCCAGCCATTATAAAGCAAAAAAATCTCCGAATTAATTTTGTTATGCTGGAAAACAAGACTGGTTTTCCCAATCAGCGGCGGGATATGGTCTAGCGGTTTTGTAGCTACTTTTTTATTCACAAGTAAATAGCTGCCATTTGCCTGTTGCTCATATACACTGGAGCTCGCTGAATTATCGGTGCGATAAAAGCCTTTTGTTGCGCTTAAACTGCTGCTAAAACTAAAGCCCGAAAATAGTCCAGCTTTTACCCCCAGCGACAGTCCGTATAAATTTGCATGATTTACGTTTTGGCTGGCTAATACCTGGCTTTTTACTCCATTATATATAATTGAATCCTGCCCATTTAATTTAAAAGGAGCTTTTATAATTGCCTGATTGAATAGGGTGTAAAAACCAGTCAATTCAACGCTGATTTTTTGAGCAATCATTTGCTGTATGGTTATGTCAGCATTGTAAGTAAACTCAGGTTTTAAATTTGCATTGGGTAATACAACCTGCTTTGCTGAGGTGCTAGATTCAAATATTTTCGACAAATCATCCATGTTGGGAGTTCTGAATCCCGAAGAGATGGATGCACTTATTAAGGTGCCCTTTTGGGGAGTGTAAACAATTCCAACATTACCAGTAAGTGCAATATTATTTTGCTTTACTGCAGTATCCGGTAAATTAAAAAAGGAGTTATCTAGTACATTGCTTTGCAAGTGGATCGATTGAATACGAAGGCCATCATTTAAGACTAGTTTTTTGCTTTTGAACTTGAAAGTATGCTGGGCATAGATTCCGAAATTATTCATTTTGTTTTTCCCGTCTGGATACCGGGTGTTGAGTTTGCTTGCCACTCCGGTAATTAAATTAGTCCTTTTGGCAGTTGATTGCACATCGTTGAGTTGAATATCCCCACCCATTACCCATTCATGGTTGCCCATTTTTATTCTTCCGCTTACCGTTGTTCCAAATACGTTTACCCTTTCCAACTGGCTGTCAAATCTATCAAGGCGTTTATATTCTCTGGTTTGTCTGCTTTCTTCAATGGATTGATAATTAACATTCATCTTTAATTCATCAAAAAAAGCAGCTTTTGAAACATTGAGTTCATAAGCACCCATTTCTCTTTTTTGTGGACCATAATACCATTCCGCAAATCGCAGCCTGGTTCCTATGGCAGCTCCGAAATTTTTGGTGTCTTGTAGTCGATCATACCTGGGCACATTGTTAGTGTTAGACAGTTGAAGATTGAGCGTGTGGGAAACATGTTCGTTTTGTTTAAAAAGCAATTTTTGGATGACATCCCACTGGCGGTATCCAGAAAATTTTTGCACCCTGTCATCTGTATTTTTCATAACAGAATCAACCCCATTCACTTGCCCAATATATTGGCTTCTTCTTCCAAAGTCAGGATATTGATCAGGATAGTTTTGCCCCATTTTCATGTCCCCAAAATCACTGAAGTTATAAGACTGCAGCCAGGCGATATGTTTGGTGCCGATACTTAGATCCGCGTGAATGGTTTTTTCTTCATTCACGCTACTATACCTAGTAAAAGCAGTACCCGTTGAAACTGTTTCCTTGCTATCCGACAGTATGGGCGATTTGGTTATTAAATGAATAGAACCTCCTAATGCGTCACTTCCGTAAATAGTCGAAGATGGCCCATACATTACCTCCACTTGTTGTAATGAATTTTGGTCGTTGGTAATGATGTTTTGTAAATGCCCCGACCGGTAAATGGCATTGTTTATCCTCACGCCATCAATTAAAATTAAAATTCTACTTGCTTCAAACCCTCTTATTACTGGACTGCTGCCCCCTTGCTGGCTTTTTTGAACAAAAATTTTGCCGGTATTGATTAGCAGGTCTCCTGTGTTTTGCGAGTTGGATTGTGCAATAGTTTGTGCTGAGATGACATCTATTTTTTGCGCAATATATTTTTTTCTTTCAGTAAATCCACTGGAAGAAACCACTACCTCTTCCAATTCAATATGTTTTAAGGAGCTGTCGGTTTGATGACGATTATTTTTTTGTGCCTGGATAGTTTGAATCAGTAAAAAAAATCCGAACAGTAAATATATTTTTTTCATTTTTTATTTTTTGAATCATGCCCAGTTATTCTAATGAAAACGAGCTAATGCCTTTCCTTTGATGAGGGATTCCCCCGTTGGCTGATTTGATACATAAATTTGGCTAGTCTGAATGCGCTATAGATACATGTCAACATTCACTTACAACCAGTAAGTGAAAATTATAGTAAGCGGCTTGTAACTAAAAATTGGGGGGAGGTGTATTTATAGTACTGGATAGTGAAACGGCGACCTCATTATAGACTAGGTATACCTGTTTGCCCTTTTGTTGGAATAAAGGAGTAATGAGGGGTTGTTTATTGGTAAATAGAAAATTAAAAATAAATTTAATTGCCAGCTGGTTGATGGGCGATTGCTGGTTATTGTTTGGGTGCATGGCTGAACTGAAGTCCTTTTCTAACTTGGTTTCTTCCTCATCAAATAATCCGTAAAACCTCACTTGGTTGCCAATAATTTCCCAAGATTTTACATCAAATAATTTCCCATCAATCATCACCTCTTTGTTTTTTTTTATCCAGTTAAGGTCGGCGATTGGAATGGAAATCGAATGAAGCGAGGCGTTTTCCATCTTTTCCATCATTTCATAGTAGATGAGTTCCCGTTTAAACAGGTGTCCCAAAATGAAAAAAATGGGAGCGGCTACCAGTAGTAGCGTTACAAAGGCCAATATATTTTTTTTAATCAACACGCTACCAAAGGGAGTGAATAATTATTTTGATGGTTTTTTAGGTCGAAGTAAACTATCTGCTGGATAATTAGCCTTGATAGAATCTCTTGTGGTGGAGGCCCATTGCAATAAAATTTCTTTTTGGGCAGCACTTAATTTTGCATCACCATGAATGATGGTGTAGGATTGCAAGGGCATTTCTCCCTCCTCTACCTCTTTTTTAATTTCTTCCAATTTTTTGTATTGCCTTCCAATACGGTAGGAAGCAAATTCAGAAAAATTAATTTCCTTTTTTCCTTCTTTGATATGATCTGCCAGCCACCATGCTACAGGCTGAAAATTTGAATACCAAGGATAATGCGTATTGTTGCTATGACAGTCGTAACAACTGGTTTCCAAAATGGAGGCTACTTCCTGTGGCACAGGATACACTTTACTGATGTCATTGGCTTCGGGGCCATCGATTGAACTTAGGTTTTTTTCAAGACGAAAAAACTGAATGATAATCAAAGCAGCGAATAGTAACAAGGCAATTGACTTAATTATTTTTTTCATAATCGGGCGATTTATTTTTTGAATTAAGGATTAATCAAAATATCACCTGTCATTTCTGATGGTATAGGTAAGCCCATCATGGTTAAAATAGTAGGTGCAATATCTCCCAATTTACCACTTTTTACATTACCCTTCCAATCTTTATCAATCACAAAAAATGGAACCAGATTTAAGGAATGAGCTGTATTGGGGGTTCCATCATCATTTAATGCATAGTCTGCGTTGCCATGGTCAGCTGTAAGAAAAATGGCATAGTCGTTTTCCAAAGCCGCAGTTACTACTTTTTCTACGCAGGAATCGACTGTTTCCACCGCCTTTATAATGGCGCTCCATACTCCGGTATGTCCAACCATATCGGCATTAGCAAAGTTTAAGCAAATGAAGTCGGCGGTTTTGTTGTTAATTTCTGGAATAATTGATTCGGTCAACTCCAATGCACTCATTTCGGGTTTCAGATCGTAGGTGGCTACTTTGGGGGAGGGGGCCATTAATCTTTTTTCTCCCTCAAAAGGTGCTTCTCTGCCTCCACTGAAAAAGAAAGTGACATGGGGATACTTTTCCGTTTCTGCAATTCGGATTTGTGTTTTACCATGCTTTTCTAGTATTTCACCAAGGGTGTTTTTTAAATCATCTTTTTCAAATATCACCTGCACATTTTTGAAACTATGGTCATATTGAGTCATCGTGGTATAATGAAGATCCAATTTTTGCATACCAAATTCTGGGAAATCTTTTTGCGTTAGCACTTCCGTTATTTCTCTACAGCGATCGGTTCTGAAGTTAAAACTAATGACTACATCCCCATTTTGAATTTTACTGTTTGCGAGATGACCATTAATAATGGGTTGAATAAACTCATCGGTACTATTTTGCTCGTATGATTTTTTTACATCACCCAGCACATCATTGCTGATAGTGCCAATGCCTTTCACCATTGCATCGTAGGCAAGTTTTACCCTTTCCCATCGCTTGTCTCTGTCCATGGCATAATACCTGCCAGTGATGGTAGCGATGGCGCCGGTAGTTTTATCTAGGTGCTGCTGAAGATCCGTTAAATAGCCTAAGCCACTTTTTGGATCTGTGTCTCTGCCATCTGTAAATGCATGAATTAGCAAATTCTGCAAACCTTCTTCTTTACAAAGTGAAGCGATTGCTTTTACATGGTTTGTATGGGAATGTACTCCTCCGTCGCTCACAAGACCAATCAGGTGTAAGGGCTTGTTGTTCAATTTAGCAAATCGAATGGCATTTAATAAAGTAATATTTTTTTGAAATTCACCACTCCGAATGGCAACATTGATTCGTTGCAGCTCCTGGTATACAATCCTTCCAGCGCCGAGGTTTAGATGGCCCACTTCACTATTTCCCATCTGACCTTCAGGAAGACCTACTTCTTCCCCGCATGTCACCAAAGTAGCATTAGGAAATTTTTTATATAAAGAGCTTACAAAGGGCACATTTGCATTTTGAATGGCATCGCTTTTTTTAACTTTACCGAGTCCCCATCCATCCATGATAATGAGGATTGTTTTTTTAGTATTCATACTACAAAGTTAACTTTTTTGCAGGGTTTCAAAAAAGCTAATTACCTTTTCATCGAAATTTCCAGTTATCTGTCAAAAGACTGGCACGTTTTTGGCAAATTTGAAATCCTAAACTATACAAAGCATGAAACATTTTTTAGTTTTAACAGTACTTACGGCTTTTTTAACATCCTTTATAGCAAATGCCGGAATTGATGAAGTTGTTGCAGCCATGAAGTCAGGAAATTCGATGATGTTGGCGAAGTACTTTGACAGTTCGGTGGAGATTAGTATGCCCGACAAAAGTAATAGTTATAGCAAAAGTCAGGCAGAACTGGTGTTAAAAGACTTTTTCTCGTCTAATCCTGTTAAAAGCTTTGAAATTATTCACAAGGGAGAAAGTGCAGGCTCACAGTTTTGCATCGGCACTCTTCAAACAAAAAATGGCGCATTTCGGACTACTATTTTTATGAAACAAAAGGGGGATATGCAAGTTTTGCAGGAATTGCGTTTTGAAAACCGCTAGTCCCCGTTACTTTCGGCTGATTTTTTGGAATTGATTTTTTAAACCTGTAAGACTTTTCTTTTACAGGTTTTTTATTTGTATAAATTTGCACATGACCAACAGTGACCAACAGTTAGAGGTATTGATAAAAAATGCTTTGGCAGAGGACATCGGTGATGGCGATCATTCCACTTTGTCCTGTATACCGGTGGCTGCGAAGGGGAAAGCAGTTTTGAAAATAAAGGAAAAGGGCATCGTTGCAGGTGTGTTGATAGCCGAAAAAATATTTCGCTGGATGCAGCCGGAATGCAGTTTCACCCATGTTAAAAAAGATGGAGATGCAATGGTATATGGCGAAACCGCATTTGAGGTGGAGGCAAATGTGCATACCATCTTACAATGTGAGCGCTTGGTATTGAATTGTATGCAGCGCATGAGCGGTATTGCTACCCTTACCAGTAAATATGTGGAAAAGATAAAAGGGTACCCATGCAAATTATTGGATACCCGAAAAACCACTCCTAATTTCAGGCTATTGGAAAAAGAAGCTGTACGAATTGGAGGAGGTGTAAATCACCGGTTTGGCTTGTTTGATAGGATCATGCTCAAAGACAATCATATTGACTATTGCGGAGGAATTGAGAAGGCAATTGAGATGGCATATGACTACGTTCAAACGATTAAGCCAGGTCTTCAAATTGAAGTGGAAACCCGCAGTTTGGAAGATGTAAAAAAGGTTATGGCTATTGGGAAGGTGAATCGCATTATGCTAGATAATTTTTCACCCGAATTGTTAAGGGAGGCAATTGGGGTAATACTGGGCGAGTATGAGACAGAAGCAAGTGGCGGCATTGATTTGAGCAATATTGAGGCGTATGCGGCTACAGGTGTTGATTTTATTTCATGCGGAGCAATTATTCACCAAGCTCGTAGTTTGGACCTAAGCTTAAAAGCCCAGGTAGTTGGCCCATAACTCAAAGAGGGCCATTCACCGAAAAGGAAAAAATAGGGGATTAGTTATTAAAACAATGGTATGGCTAAAATAAAATTGAATACTTTGGGAGGGATGGTTTATTCAACCGATCCAAATTTCAAACCGGAGCAGGAGCAAAAGCAGGAATTGGACACGTTGTTGCCGGCACAGCAAAAAATAAAAGTGCGCCTAGATACCAAGCATCGTGCAGGCAAGGCCGTTACTTTGATAGAAGGATTTATTGGAACAACGGTTGATAAGGAGGAATTGGGAAAAAAATTAAAAACATTCTGCGGAACTGGGGGCTCGGTAAAAGAGGGGGAAATTATTGTCCAGGGGGATAACAGGGATAAAGTAATGGTTTGGCTTCAAAAAAACGGCTTTTCCTCTGTCAAAAAAGCATAGCGGAGAAGTATTTCCTCTATAAATGACCAATTGGGCTAATTCTCACACATGTGTTATTTGTTAGATACAACTGTATTTATATAACATTCCACTTTTTAACGAATATTACTGCTACGGGATACAACAAAAAATCATTTTTTGAGTTATTTTTGTAACAACATAATTAAACGAATGATCTCAAAAATTTCTGAAGGGGTTAAGGTGAGTGTAGAAACTTTCTACCAGCCTGAGTATAGCAACATTGCAAATAGTGAGTTTATGTTTGCCTACCGCATTACTATTGAGAATAACAATTTGTATCCAATTAAATTGTTAAGTCGCCACTGGTTTATTTATGATGCCAATGGCAGCCTGCGTGAAGTAGAGGGAGAGGGCGTAATTGGCGTACAGCCACAGATTAGTTCCGGAGAAAAATACCAATATATCAGCGGCTGTAACCTTAGTACTGAGATGGGCAAAATGTATGGCAGTTATACTATGGAAAATGTGAATACAAAAAAATCTTTTGAGGTAACTATACCCGCCTTCGAAATGACTGTACCTTTTAAGATGAATTAATTATTGGGCAATCAGCGAGGATGACCTAACTTTATAATTGAAAAATGGCATTCGCCGACCTTCTAATATCTCATTAAACCGATTGAATTTCTTTAAAATTACCAATATACCATCATGGCAAAAATAACCTTCGATAACAGGAACAACCAGTTCTACCAAAGTTTGAAGCTTTCTGTAGACGAGTATTTTGAAAAAAATGGTATAAAAAAAACGGGCGACTGGCGATTGTATATCAAAACATTCACCTTGGTAGGAGCAGCAATTGCAATGTATTACAGCCTTCTATTTATCTCCATCAGTCCTCTGCTGGCTTTGCTGATCTGCGCACTACTAGGCTTTACATTTGCCAGTATTGGTTTTAGTGTAATGCATGATGCCAATCACGGAAGTTATAGTACCAAACCATGGCTCAATGACTTATTAGGATTATCTGCAAATGCTTTGGGAGCTAGTTCTTTTTTCTGGAAGCAAAAACATAATATCATTCACCATACGTATACCAATGTGGATGGCATTGATGATGATATTGCCAAAAGTCCTATTATTCGTCAGTGTGAAACGCAAAAATGGGTGCCAGCACACAAAATCCAACATTTATATTTGGTTCCGGTGTATGCTTTGTCCTCTATTTTCTGGCTATTTTTTATGGATTTCACCAAATATTTTACTAGAAAAATTTATACTACGGATGCCTGGGAAATGAGCGTGAAAAATCATATTATATTTTGGGCAACCAAGGTTTTGTACCTTGTTTTTTATATAATTGTTCCTGTCATTGTTTGGGGTTTTGGCCCCTGGTTGTTAGGCTTCTTTTTGCTACATGTGGTGATGGGGCTTACACTTTCACTGGTATTTCAATTAGCGCATGTGGTGGAGAATACGGAGTTTGAAAATGTAGCCTTAGATGAAACCAAGCATGTAGAAACTGCTTGGGCGGAGCACCAGATTAAAACAAGCTCCAATTTTGCTATGGGCAACCCTGTGATTTCATGGTTTGTGGGCGGATTGAATTTTCAAATAGAGCATCACCTTTTTCCTAAAGTTAGCCATGTTCATTATCCTGCAATCAGCAAAATAGTAATCGAAAAATGTGCGGAGTATCATTTGCCTTACAATCAATATCGTACTATAACCGGAGCCCTTGCATCTCATTTTAGGGTAATGAAAATGTTGGGTAAGCAGCCGGTGGCTGTTTCGCATCACCAAGCCCAGGCTGCTTAAAAATTGTTAGGGCTTGTATTTGGCTCCTTGTAATAGTAATTCCGGATCGGTATTCATTAGTTGCTGCAGTGTTAACTGCTTGTTTTTTTTGGCAAATATTTTTACAATTTGCCAGCCTGCAAAGGAGCCAATATTTCCGGGAGCTCCTTCACCCAACTCCTGCGTTTTGGGGCTTTCGCCGATATAATTCTTTATAATATTCTTGTCTGTTATCTGAAGGTATTCATTTTTTACAAATAGATCCCAGATTACCGCTTCATGCACATAAGCATCTTCCAATTGTTTTTTGGTATAGCCAATCAGTTGGTATTCGGCTGTTTCGGGTAAAAATTTACTCAGTAAATAAAGGCGTTTGCCTTTTTCAATCATTTGGTTGACCAATGTTTTGTCATCCACTTTTTCTGGAAACAGGTCGTTTACAATATTATTCAAGCAATTAACGGCAATGTAATCTGGCTCAAAACGGTTAGATACATAAGTAGGGTAAGTTTCCTCTACCAAGTTGGTTTTGTATAAATAAAAATCTTTTCCTAGGTGGTGCTGAAGCCCAATGATGAGCGCATCGTCTGATAAAATATCGCCATAACCGTCAGCTGGGCCAATGTAGGTAATGAGTTGGGTGGGCAGGGAGTAAGAAGGAAAATAGTATTTTACAAATTGCAATCCTTTTGTAATCTCTTTTTCATAAGGGACAAAATTGCGAAATTTTATTTCAGCACTATCGAAGATAGGGCGGTATGCCTTGATGAATGCATTCACATAGGCAGCAGCCGAATCGGTTGGCCAAGAGGGGTCTACATTTAATATGTTCGACAAAAAGGTTCCTGTAAAAACGGGTACTTTTTTTTGTAATTGAAGCAGGTAATCTGCTAAATTATTGCTGGTGGTGTCGAATAAGTCCTTCTCAAACCTGGTACTTGTTAGGCTGACGGCTATATTGGAAACATTGGGTATTTTCTCCTGCTCATTGCAGGAAAACAACATCAATGAAAGCAAAACGGCAACGGTAAATAATTTCATACTTATTAATGGGATTCAATGTTTTAACTTTACAAAGAAATACAAAGATTTCTAAATATAAAGTTAAGGCCCTTTAATGGCAGCAATATGAAAATATTTTTAGCTCAGCAAAACTATCATGTCGGCAATTTTGAAAGCAATACACAAAAAATCATTGCTGCTATTGAAACTGCAAAAACACAGGGTGGAGATATCATTGTATTCAGTGAACTGAGCGTATGTGGTTATCCGCCACGTGATTTTTTGGAATTTGACGACTTCATCGATACCTGCAATGCATCCATTGATCGAATTATATCACATGCAGACTCCATCGCAGTGATTATAGGCGCCCCAGACAGAAATAAGGTAAAGGAGGGTAAGGATCTTTTTAATGCCGCCTTTTTTCTTTACAACCAGCAAGTGATCAGCATAGCACATAAGACCCTGCTGCCTACCTACGATGTATTTGATGAATACCGTTATTTTGAGCCAGCTTTTGAGTGGAATGTAATTGAGTTTAAAGGAAAAAAAATAGCCCTCACCATTTGTGAAGATATCTGGAACCTGGGAAATAATCCACTGTATCGTATTTGTCCAATGGATAAATTGATGGAACAGCAGCCTGATCTGATGATTAATATTTCTGCTTCTCCATTTGATTATATGCATGATGAAGATCGCAAGGCTACCATCAAAGACAATGTTATCAAGTACCAGTTGCCCATGTTTTATTGTAACGGAGTGGGGAGTCAAACCGAAGTGGTTTTTGATGGGGCGTCGATGGTTTTTGATAAATATGCCAATTTGTGTGGGCAGCTTCCTATGTTTGAAGAGGCTTTGCAAAGCTTTGTGTTGAAGCAAGATGGGACGATTGATGCAGCGATTATAGAACCAGCCAGCAGGATGCGGGATAAAGAGTCAACGGCCGCATATTTAAAAGAAGCACTTAATATTGATCAGGTGCATGATGCGATTGTAATGGGAATTAGGGATTATTTCAGCAAGATGGGATTTTCAAAAGCTATCATAGGAAGTAGTGGTGGTATTGATAGTGCGGTAACCATTGCTTTAGCTTGTACTGCCTTGGGAGCGGCTAATGTAAGAGCGATAGCAATGCCTTCTCAATATTCTTCGGGGCACTCGGTAGAGGATGCAGTGGCCCTTAGTGAAAACCTAGGCAATCCATATGATATTATTGCGATCAAAAATATTTACGATGTGTTTTTATCTGAGCTTAAACCAATTTTCAATGACCTGCCATTTAGTGTAGCAGAAGAAAATATCCAGAGCAGGAGCAGGGGGAATTTGCTGATGGCCATCGCCAACAAGTTTGGTTATATACTGCTTAACACTTCCAATAAAAGCGAATTGGCAACCGGGTATGGAACCCTGTATGGTGATATGGCTGGCGGGATAGGGGTGCTAGGAGACTGCTACAAGCTGCAGGTATACGCTTTGGCAAACTATATTAACCGGGATAAAATAATTATTCCCAGTAGTATTATTGCGAAAGCACCCTCTGCTGAATTGCGGCCAGGGCAAAAAGATTCCGATTCGCTGCCAGACTATGCAATATTGGACAAGTTACTTTATCAATATATCGAAAGAAGGCTTGGGCCTAAGGAAATTAAGGCGCAAGGCTTTGATGCTGCATTGGTAGATCGTGTGTTGAAAATGGTGAATGTGAATGAATATAAGCGCAACCAGTTTTGCCCCATCATCCGTATTTCGCCCAAAGCTTTTGGGGTAGGCAGAAGAATGCCGATAGTAGGAAAGTATTTGAGTTGATATAGATCCCCTTGCCGCCTTTCAATAAGTGTTGGAAAATACCGGTGTAAAACTGAGTGATTTATCCGGCTATTTATTTCCCATGCGTTTGCAAAGGCCCTCTCTTTTACTTATTGTTTTAATTGCCCAATTTTTTCAAGGGTTGCTGCCAATGCTTCTGGTTGGTTGGTGCCAATCAGTAATTTTTTTTTATTGATGAATTCAAGTTGCAACCCTTTATCACCAGATACATTCCACGCTTTTCCTTTCCCAAACATGCCAAGCCGTATTCCCCATCCGCCGTAGTCTGCAATAGCCGAATATTTTCTTATATAAGAAAGGGATATTTTTTCCCAAGGAAATTTTTTGAAAGACAGGTGAAAGGGAAAAAACCGAACATAGATCCCGTCTTTTTTAATGAGGGTATCTAAGCGCATATTCAAAATCAATATAGTAATGATAAGAAGCGGAGCTGCCGTAAATAAAAGACCAATATTACTCATTGGTTTATCTCCAAATGTTTGCCCTGCTATCAGTTGTTTGTAAACCCCCCAAATGGTTATTCCATTAATGGCTAGTAGGATTATCCACAACCACCACTGCTTGAATTTCTGTCTTTCTGAAAATAAAATTTCCTCTTCCATACCTTAAATGTAAAGAAAAAAATAACAATCTTTGCTCATTGTATCCACTATGGAGGTTGGGTTTAAATATATTTTAACTCATTTCTTACTTTAAATAGGCTTTTTCTTACCTGCATTGTTCGTATTTTCGCCATCCATTCAGCTTTTTCTGAAAGGGTTGTTGCAGGGCTGAAATCCCAGACAATATAATCAGGGTGACGGCGACATCCATATTTGAACAGAGCTGGTATTTTATTTATCTACATTACCTTGTCCTAAGGGGGAAGGAATAACTTTTTATTATGCTACAAACTGCCGAAGACATTCGCCTGCTGAATGAAGAAATCAACCAGTCAGTCGGTTTTGTTACCAGAATCAATGATGAATTAAGTAAAGTAATTGTTGGCCAACATGGAATGATCGAAAGATTGCTCATTGGTTTGCTGAGTAATGGCCATGTGTTACTGGAAGGGGTGCCCGGACTGGCAAAAACCCTTGCCATCAAATCTTTGGCACAGGCAATTCATGCCAATTTCAGTCGAATACAGTTTACACCCGATCTATTGCCAGCCGATGTAGTGGGTACCATGATTTACAACCAGGCAAAAAATGAATTCATGGTTCGTAAAGGGCCCATATTTTCCAACTTTATTCTGGCAGATGAGATAAACAGGGCGCCAGCAAAAGTACAAAGTGCTTTGTTGGAGGCCATGCAGGAAAGGCAGGTAACCATTGGTGATACTACTTTCCAATTGGAAGAACCATTTTTGGTATTGGCTACACAAAATCCAATCGAACAGGAAGGTACTTATCCCTTACCGGAAGCGCAGGTAGACAGGTTCATGTTAAAGGTAATCATCGACTATCCCTCTAAAGCAGAAGAGCAGTTAATCATTCGTCAAAATACAGAGGGGCTTTCTTTCCCCCCGATATATCCGGTTGCCTCCACTAATGAAATTCTGATAGCCAAAGAATTAGTAAGAAGGGTGTATATGGACGAGCGAGTTGAAAATTATATACTAGATATCGTTTTTGCCACCCGTTATCCGGAGAAGTACAATTTACCTAAATTAAAGCCGCTCATTAGTTTTGGCGGATCACCAAGGGCTAGTATTAACCTTGCTTTAGCTGCCAAAGCGCATGCATTTTTAAATAAAAGAGGATTTGTAATTCCAGAAGATGTGAGGAGTATTTGTAAGGACGTATTGCGCCATCGGATTGGATTGACCTATGAGGCTGAAGCAGAGAATGTAAATGTAACAATGATCATCGACGAAATTCTTCGGGTGGTGGCGGTGCCATAGAAGTAAAAGAATAAAAGAGGATAATATATTTTGGAAGGTTATGGCAATCACGGCAAAAATGTAGAAATCAACGCTGGCCAAAATTTCTTTCTCTATTTTATATTTTTTTAGTTCATAAAGTGGATAATTAATTAATTCCAACAATTTGATTTTAATTCAAATACGGAAAAATGATAACAATCATTGACTATGTTTCAAACAATAACCTAGCGCTTGTTTAAAAAGAAAATAAATATCGCCGAATCAACACTTTCTACTTCTTCCTCATTGGGTGAGTTAGACGGGGCTGCTATTATGCGAAAGGTTCGAGAACTGGAGATCAAAAGCAAAAAAATTACCACCCATTTATTTACTGGAGAGTATCATTCCGCCTTCAAGGGAAAGGGGATGAGCTTTCGTGAGGTGAGGGAGTATTACGCTGGCGATGATGTGCGATTCATAGATTGGAATGTAAGTGCCAGATTCAGTCATCCCTTTACAAAAGTGTTTGAAGAGGAACGGGAACTTTGTGTTTATTTATTGGTGGATACTAGTGCAAGTAATTTATTTGGAACGGTGCAGTCCAGAAAGAGGGACATCCTAACGGAGATAGGTGCATTATTGACTTTTAGCGCTATTAACAACAATGACAAAGTGGGGGTTATTTTTTTTAGTGATAAAGTTGAAAAATTTATTCCGCCCAAAAAAGGAAGACAGCATGCATTGTATATTGTGCGGGAATTATTGAATACAAGTCCTGTTGGAAAAAGCACCAATATGGAGGAGGCAATCAAGTTTTTCAATAAAGCCGCTCGACAGAAAAGTATTGCCTTTTTAATGAGCGATTTTGTTGATGCAGTGTATGAAAATGACTTGAAAGTGATTGGAGGTAGGCATGATGTAATTGGCCTGCGTGTATACGATAAAATGGATATGCAATTGCCTGAGGCGGGCTTGCTGTTGGTACAGGATCTCGAAACTGGCGGTCAGCAATGCATTGATAGCAATGACGAAATGGTTCAGTATACCTATAAAAAAAGGTTTATGGAGCAAAGTGATTTGTGCAAAAACTATTTTAGAAAGGCAGGCGCCGATCTATTACATATCCGAACAGACGAAGATTATGTAAAAATATTGCAACAATTTTTTATTAAAAGAAGCTGATTTTAACTGATAACTGGTTAACTTAAAACTGATAATGGGTAATTGGAAAAATTGGAATTATTATTTTACGACAGTACTGCTCTGCCTTTCTGTTAACTTATGCGATGCTCAGCCAGCAATACAATCATCGGTTGATAAAAGAGAGATCCTGATTGGAGAACAATTTAGCCTCACAATTAAAGCTGGTTTTTCGCCAACCGATTATAAACTTCAATGGCCCGTATTGCCCGACTCTATGGCACATTTTGAAGTGCTCAGCCGCCGCGTTGATTCATTGTATAGCAATCAACAACTTTCCGGATTTATTCAAACGATTACTTTTACCAGTTTTGATTCGGGCAAATGGGTGCTACCCTCTTTTTTACTTACTATTGACCGGGTTGGACATGACAGTACCTTTCACCTTTTTACCGATTCTGTGCCGGTTACCGTTTCTTTTTCTGCCAGCGATACCACCCAGCAATTACGCGATATCAAACCTATTCGGGAAGTAGAAACAATTAATCCGATATGGTATTGGCTTGGTGGAGGGGTAGTGCTAGCGGCAGTGATTGCATTACTGATATGGTGGTGGAAGCGAAAAAGGAAAATAAAGGCTGACCCATTCCAGTCAAACCTATCAGCTTATGATGAAGCAATAAAGGAATTGAAAAAATTAGCGGGTTATAATTTAGCAATTCGGGAAGAGGTAAAAATGTTTCATTCCCAATTGGCAGCTATTTTCAAACAATATTTATCACGCATTTATCAGAAGCCTTATTTGAGCAAAACGACTCGTGAAATATTGCTATTATTGAAAGAACAACAGGTGGAAGACCAATTGCTGAATAAAGTGTTGATTAGCTTACATTATGGGGATGCTGTAAAGTTTGCTAAATATTTTCCGCCAGTTTCGGAAAGTGAACATTGTATGAAGTTGGTAGAAGAACTGGTAGAGGAAATTCAACAATTGAAGCAAACGCCTAAACCCCTAAACCTCTAAACCCCTAACCCAATTGTTAACCGACTATCTAGATACCGTTCATTTCGCTTATCCGTGGTTGCTTTCGCTTGCCATAGTTATTCCTGTGATGGTCTTTTGGCAGTTTACATTTGGCAACCGGCAGCAGGCGGGCTTGAAGGTTTCTTCTCTCAGAAACTTTCAATCTATTCGTTCCTGGAAAAATTTATTTCGCCCTACACCTTTTATTTGTAGGTTGTTGGGGATGCTTTTGATTATTATAGCAATGGCCCGACCTCAAACCAAAAATGAAGAGCAACGGGTGGAAGGAGAAGGAGTGGATATCGTATTGTGTATAGATGTTAGTGGCAGTATGACTGCCCAGGATTTCACTCCCAACCGGATGGAAGCCGCAAAGACTGTTGCTGCAAGCTTTGTCGAAAAAAGATTGACTGATCGCATTGGGATTGTGATCTTTTCGGGTGAAAGTTTTACGCAATGCCCCCTTACTACTGATAAGGCAGTGCTTAAATCTGCTATCGAAAGTATTCGAAATGGTTTATTGGAGGATGGCACTTCCATTGGAGATGGGTTGTCTACGGGCATTGATCGTTTGCGGACTAGCAAGTCTAAAAGCAAAGTAGTTATTTTATTAACGGATGGTGAAAATAATGGTGGATTAATAGGGCCCGACAATGCAAAAGAAATTGCAAAGGCCTTTGGTATTAAAGTGTATACTATTGGTGTAGGAACAGAGGGATTTGCACCCTATCCGGTCAAGACGGACCTTGGGGTAATCATGCAGCAGCAGAAAGTTACCATCGATGAAAAATTGTTAAAGTCAATTGCAGCGGAAACTGGAGGCAAATATTTTAGGGCAAAAGATAATGCAGGGCTGCAAAATATTTACGCTGAAATAGACTTACTGGAGAAATCAAAAGTAGAGGTATCTACCATTACAAGGTATACGGAGAAGTTTTTTCCCTTTCTGCTGGCGGCACTTGTTTTTTTATTGTTGGAGCTACTACTTAGGTTTACTGTTTTCAAGAAATTTCCTTAGGCTAGTAGGTGACAATATTTATAAAACCCTTCGGTTTCGTTTTAATTAGTGAAATTTGTAGTCTATGATGGCAACAGTGTATAAAAGTACCGGAAGTTGGTATATTGTCCAAGATGAAACAGGTAAGGCCTTCAATGCCCGTATTAAAGGTAAATTCAAGATTGATAATATTACCTCTACCAACCCTATTGCTGTAGGAGATGTGGTGCTGGCAGATATGGAAAACGAGTTGGAAAGCACACTGACCATCACCGATATTGCTCCTCGGAAAAACTATATAACGCGCTCTTCTCCACATAACCGAAATCAGCATCATATCATAGCATCCAATCTCGACCAGTCGCTTTTATTTGCTACATTAAAAGACCCCAAAACATCCCTCGGGTTTATTGATCGATTTTTAATCACTTCCGAGGCTTATCATGTGCCGTCCATTCTAGTTTTTAATAAATCGGATCTTTACAAGGAAAAAGAGCTTGCTAAATTTGAGGAAATCAAGGAGATTTATGAAGCCATCGGTTATAAAGTGCTTTCTATGAGTATTGAAAAAAATGAAGGTGTGGAAGAGGTGAAAAGTCTATTGAAAGATAAAACCACTTTATTAAGCGGTCATTCAGGTGT
>CANJAW010000008.1:0-18082 GCA_947472215.1 Chitinophagaceae bacterium | reverse complement strand
TAAAAAAATGATCATTAATAGATTCAGATCTCTGTTATGCAGTAAGTTTTACGTTGATTGCATTGGCTCCTTTAGGACCCATTTCAACTTCAAAGGTTACTTTGCTATTTTCTTTAATATTGTCTTGAAAAGCATTCATGTGAACAAAAATACTTTCCTGTGATTCAAGGTCTTTAATAAATCCGTATCCTTTAGATTCATTGAAAAAGGTAACAGTACCTTTTCTTATCAAATCGGCCGGATCAAAAGGTTTTTGTTTTGGGACCCCAATTTCAATGTCTTCCACATTTACTTTTATCATTTTACGGGGATCGGGAGGGGTGGAGGAAAGATTGCCATTTTCATCAATATAGGCAATCATATCATCAAAGCTTTTTCCGTCTTTGGCATTATCCTTTCGTTCTTGTTTTTTCTCTTCTTTGTCCTTTTTGTTCTTCTGCTTCTTTTTTTCTCTTTCTTTTTTACTCCAAGTTTCCTGTGATTTGGCCATAATGTCTATTGATTATTGATTATTTTATTTTTTTAAAAAGTACACAATCAGTTTCCCAAACGGGGCAATTATTACGAATTTATTCAATGTATTTGGTTGAAGGTACAAAATTTCTACCCTTCTGTCAAATGCATATTGAAAATATTGGGAAAATGCCTTTCAATAGTGCTTTTGGAGGTAGTATACAGCCTAAAAACCCTTCAATATAGAAATTGTTGTCATTTCGCTTTGGATTTGTAAAAACATTTTTACTAGGTCCAATAATTCCTCTAATTTCAACTTTTAGTAATTCAACTCCTTCATCCTAATACGCACTCAATGAACCAAAAGCAGTATAATTTATTTTCTCTACCTGTAATAGTAGGGTCATTGGGTTTTTTTGTTGATATCTATGATCTATTGCTTTTCAGTATAGTGCGGAAATCGAGTTTCAAAGAGTTGGGGGTGGCAGCCTCCGATATGAAAAATATTGGTGAGAATATTATTAGTTGGCAAATGCTTGGCTTAACTATTGGAGGAATTGTATGGGGTATCATTGGTGATAAAAAAGGGCGAAAACATGTATTGTTTGGGTCAATTTTTCTTTATTCCTTGGCTACTTTGGCCAATGGATTTGTAACCAATATCGATCAGTATACCTTGCTCCGTTTTATTGCCGGACTAGGATTAGCGGGTGAGTTGGGGGCAAGTATAACCCTTACCAGTGAATTATTGCCTAAGGAAAAGAGAGGGATTGCTGCTGCTATTATTGCTACCAGTGGGGTTATGGGGACGGTAACGGCCTATTTTGTTCATTACCTGAGTAATGAAAACTGGCGCCTGTGCTATTTTATAGGAGGGGGGATGGGGATTGCCCTATTATTTTTGAGGGTTAGTGTGTTGGACAGTAAAATGTATGATGAGGCTAAAAATGCCCAGGTTAAAATGGGGAATTTTTTGATGATCTTGTTGAACCGCGAACGTTTTTTTAGGTACCTGAGGGCTATCACCATTGGATTGCCGGTATGGTATGTGATTGGTTTGTTAATTAGTTTTTCTGATGAATTTGCTACTCGGTTTGGTATCGTTAATTTCGATCAGCCGAAGGCCTTGATGCTTCAATATGTAGCATTGGTTTTTGGAGATATGGGCGCTGGATTTTTGAGTAATTATATTAAAAGCCGTAAAAAAACCTTACTGATATTTTATGCAATTCTTTCATTTTTTTTCATCTTATTCTTCGCTTTAAAGGGCGGAGGATCTGCTTTCAATATGTACTTGCTTTGTATGGGACTTGGCTTTGGATCGGGAATTTCTGTTTTATATATCACCATGAGTGCCGAACAGTTTGGGACCAACTTAAGAGCGACGGCAGCTATTTCAATACCCAATCTCGTTCGCGGCTTTCTACCGCTTATACTACTGCTTTTTAAATTTTTGAGGGGTAATTCTATGCTCAATAATTATGTAACTGCCGCATGGGTTACTGGAGTAATCGTTTTGG
Source organism: Chitinophagaceae bacterium (assembly GCA_947472215.1). Lineage (GTDB taxonomy): Bacteria > Bacteroidota > Bacteroidia > Chitinophagales > Chitinophagaceae > Ferruginibacter. The sequence continues at coordinate 16,109 of CANJAW010000008.1, read as the reverse complement.
CTATAGGGTTTGTTTCAGTACTTTTTACCCAGGAAACATTTGGCAAAGAGTTGGATTTTATTGAAGAATAGCCAATTCTAGAAATTTTGAGTCCTATTCTTTTTCTTTTACAATCAAAATTTTCAATTAAATATTTGTCCTTTCTGTTACGAATAAGTTTTCGTATATTGATTTATTGGTATATGTATAGTTGGGTGAACTATCTTTAAGTACCGATGGGAAGTCCGTGAAATTTATTTTAATTATATTTCTTGTTATCGGTGTTTCATTGGGTGTATATGCCAATCATACAAAAGGTGGTTGGATGTATTATAAATATATTGGTCCTGGAAATTTACCCAATACCGCGAGGTATATTATTACACTCAAAATTTATACGGAATGTACACTTACTTCAGCCCAATGGTGTCCGGAAGTAAATATTTCAATATTTAATGCAGGGAATAATTCTTTATTTGAGGTCGTTAAAGTTACTAACACCGCAGTTACCGATATTCAAAATTGTTCCTTACAGTCCTGTCATCCATGTATGAGTGATATCCCCATTATTTGTTATAAAATTGCTTCCTTTGAATTTACTAAGGAACTTCCCATAACCCAGCATGGTTATATCATATCCTACCAGCGTTGTTGTAGAATCGACAACATTGTTAATATGGTGCCGGGTTCTGTAACAATCGGGGATACATGGACAGTTAGTATTCCTGGAAATGGAGGCAATGACCCGTTGGCCTATAAAAATTCGAGTGCTTTGTTTTCGCAAAATGATACGACTATTGTGTGTAAGAGTAATTATTTTACCTTTGATTTTAGTGCAGTGGATATCGATAACGATTCATTGGTGTATTCTTTTTCGGATGCCTATTTCGCTTCCAGTGGCAATGGGACACAATGTGAAAACAGGTCTGATTTCCCGCCATTTAGTTCTGTAATTTATCTGCCGCCCTTTTCCGGTAGTCATCCCCTAGGACCCGGTGTAGATATAAATTCATCAACAGGGATTGTTGCTGGAGTAGCGCCTTCTATTCGGGGTACTTATGTGGTAGGTTGTACAGTAAGAGAATATAAAAGGGGGACTGATATTTTAAAGTCTTCGGTTCATAAATCTATGCACATCAATATAACGGACTGTTCTATTACCCAAGCCGTATTATCGCCTGAATATTTTAGTTGCAAAGGATATACTCGGTCATTTTCGAATGCTGTTTCCAGTGGAAACATTGAATCTTATCACTGGGATTTTGGTGTAGCTGGCACTGAAAAGGATACCGCCAATATTGCCAATCCCACATTTACTTATCCCGATACGGGTACCTATATTTTAAAATTGTGGGTAAACAAAAACCTTGCTTGCGCTGATTCTGCATTTTCCATTGTAAAAGTATATCCAGTTTTTTTGCCTGATTTTTTAGTTCAGGGCCAATGTAAATTTTCGCCTATTCAATTTTTTGACAATTCTATTACTAGCTATGGAATGGTGAATTTATGGGAATGGGACTTTGGAGAAGGTGGTTTGTCTACTAATTATTCCAGCTTTCAAAACCCCTTACATCAATATTTGGCGAATGGTAGTTATTTAGTGTCGCTCAAGATTTCAACCGATAAGGGATGTCGCGATACGATTACCAAAACAGTTAAAGTAACAGATAAGCCTTTATTTAACCTATCCAATGATACTGTGATTTGCGTAATTGATACCCTGCAGTTGAAAGCAATTGGCCAGGGGACGATTTTGTGGAGTCCCAATTACAATATTAACCTGCCCAATTCTTTTTCACCATTGGTTTGTCCTGCTGTACCCACCAAATATTTTGCTACTGTTTCGGATCCATTTGGGTGTTCGGGTACAGATTCTGTTTTTGTAGATGTAAAAAGGTCAGTAACCCTAATTGTAGGAAATGATACCACTATCTGCCAATCAGACTCAGTAAAGCTTTCTTTGTTAGGAGATGCGGTGCAATATAAATGGACTCAAAATTCGGCTGTAAACAGTTTGAATAATCCGTTGTTGAAAAATCCGATAGCAAGACCTTTGGCTAATACCATTTATCAGGTAAAAGGCAATATTGGTAAATGTTTTGCAGAGGGTGATATTGCAGTAAAAGTAATCCCTTATCCAAAGACAATTGTATCTGCAGACACAATTGTCTGTTTTGGAAATTCTGTACAATTGAAAGCTAGTGGGGGTAGCTTTTATTCCTGGGATCCTTCCAATTACTTAAACAATCAGCAAATTGCTAACCCAATATCCATTGAGCCGTCCATAAATGTACGTTATTGGGTTTCAGTGACTGATACACTTGGCTGCCCCAAGCCTACTACCCAATCAATATTGGTATCAGTAGTTAAAATTATAGCTGATGCAGGACCCGCTGATACCGCAATTGTACTCAACCAACCTTTGCAACTTACTGCAAGTGGTGGGGAATATTTTCAGTGGTCTCATTCAGAATGGCTTAGTAATTACCTTATTTCAAATCCAAAAGCGATACCCCTAAAAGATGTGGTATTTGTTGTAAAAGTTAAAAATATTTTCGGTTGTTCAGCGTATGATAGTATTCAAGTTCGGGTATTTCGATTTACTCCTGGAATTTTTGTTCCTACAGCCTTTACGCCTAACGGTGATGGGCGAAATGATTTTTTCAGGCCAGTATCGATTGGGCTAAAATCGCTAGATAGGTTTACTGTGTATAATCGCTGGGGCCAGTTATTGTACAGTAATACCAATTTAAAACAGGATGGTTGGGATGGCACCTTCAAAGGGTCTAAGCAAGAACAAGCTACCTATGTTTGGTATGCAGAGGGCATTGATTACCTAAACACGAAATTGAAAAGAAAGGGGTATGTAGTATTAGTCCGTTGAATCGGTTATATTTCTTTTCAATTTTATTAGATGATTATTCTTTGGTTGAAATTTTTTAGTGGATGCATTATTGCTGATTTATTCATTGACTTCAAATAGTAGCAATTGAGTTTGTTGCAAAGGATTAAAATTATTATCTGATATAAACAATAATGTTTTATGTCCATTAGGGAGAAGGGGCCCAAAAGTTACGCCCTCAATATTGTCGGTTGCTAAAGCTAGGTCATCCATATTGAGTAATAGCTTTTTGGAAGCTGCAATAAAAGAATCGGTATTTTTTAAAGATGGCAGGTTTTTGATATCAGTGGCTTTTGCCAGATCAGCAATAAATAGTTTGATACTACAGGCTATCCTGCCTGTTGAGAAAGATCGTTCAATCACTAGTAATTTGTTATTTCCAATAGAAAGTATTTCAGGTACTCCGTTTACTTTAAATGCATTTGAAGGTATCGGCGGGTGTGCTACAGGGCCTAGTTTATAGGCAAATTGATGCGTATTTTCCCTTCGGGCTACATTAAATGTAAGTATTCGGATATAGGTATTATTGTCTATCGTATCTGCCCTCGGCCCATCTTCATATAAGGGCTCTTCCATATTTGCATACAGGGTAGCGTAATTATTAGCAAATGTAATTCCTTCAAAATCTGCGTTTTGTCGTGGCCCATTTTCTGTCGCTTGCATGGTGATTTTTGGAGGAATGGTAAAAGTATTGATGACCGCCCCTTTTAGTGAAAGGGTTGTTATATAAGGGTTTTCCAATATCGTATCCGATTTAGTAATAATTCTTTCCCCTTCGCTGCTCCAGACCAACTGTTTTCGGATTGGATTGTATCGGATGGCTTCCGGATCCGTGGTGTGAAATTTATCTTGTTTAAAATTAGGATATACTTTACCGTTAGATTGTAATAAACTGTTGACACCTGTAAAAAGAACACTGTCTATTCCTGATTGTGTTAGAAAGATTTTGGCAGTATAGTACCGGGCTGGATTGATAGCACTCCTATCGTCACTGATCAAATAATATTGGTTATTTGCCTGATCGTAGTCTATGCCAGACAAGCCTCCTACAGTAGTATGAAGAAAGGATAAGGCATTTGGAATTTGGTAGGAGCCTATTAGGTGGATCGACTTGATATGAGCAGTAGGTTGGGCATCCACCTTGTTGGAGAAGTAATTCAAAAGGATAAATCCGAAAAATAAAATTTTTCTAGCATTTACTGCTGGCATTTTGCTTGATTTTATGTGAAGTTGAGAAAATAATATAGTATAACCCATTTTATTGTTTTTAACAGTCAACTAGATATTTCATTAAAGTTCAAAAAAACAACCTTTTGCTGCTAATTTTAGTTGGATGAAGCCTGCATGCTGATTTTTATTTTTTGCTGATTATATTTGCATCCTATGAAAGGTATAACAGCACTATTTTTTATCATCCTTGTTGGAGGTATATCCTGCAAAAAAAAACAAACTCCACTTACCCGTGAAGAAGTAATTGCAGTTATCAAGCGATTCGATGAGGGCTGGAAAGGTAAAAGTTTTTTAATAGTTGATTCTTTATTAGCACCATCTTATATTTATTTTACACAATCGGGGGGGACATTTGGCAGAAGTAAACTAGTTGAAACGGCTGGTTCATCAGCGTATTTACTGGATACTGCTGATAGAATGGAATACCAAGTTGAATTGTATGAAAATACGGCGGTTGTAAGTACCCGTTGGATTGGCAGGGGAGTGTATAAAGGGGTTTATTTCAATGAGAACCAACGATGTAGTTTGACCATCATTAAAATTAAGGATAAGGTTCAGATCTTATCTGAACATTGTACTCCCATTAAACCCCTGCATTTATTTCATTGATAAGGCCTGTTGTTGAGGCAATTGCATTGAAGGGCGACTTCCCTTTGCTAGCCAATCTCTTACCAGTTAACTTACTTTATGTTAGCTACCCCTTTTTGATTCATTTCCATATAATCAATCGTAAGGTTTGCCAATGCTTTTACGCCGATTACTAAGCTGCTTTCATCAATATAAAAATCGGGCGTATGGTGCGAAGGGACTGTTTTGGAATTGCTGCCCTTTGGCATGCCCCCCAAATCGAAAAATAATCCTGGTGCCTTTTGCTGGTAGAAAGAAAAATCTTCTGCTCCAGTATGAGGAGGTCTCAGTAGTACGTTCTCTTTTCCCGCAGTTTGCTGAATTGAAGGAAGCATTTTTTCAGTTAAAGTCGGGTCATTGAATGTAATGGGGTAATGAGAGCTATAAGGGATCAGTACTTCTGCGGTAGCTCCTGCACTTTCCGCAGTTTTGGTAGCAACCTGTATTACTCTTTCAATGAGCATTTTTTCATCTGCTGTGTTCAACGCCCGAATGGTCCCCAGCATTTCTACTTGCTCGGGGATGATATTGCTTCGGTTGCCCCCATTAATGGCTCCAATGGTTACGATACCTGCATTTTCGGTGATGTTTAGGTTGCGGCTGATGATAGATTGTAAATTATTAATAATCTGCGCTGAAGTAACGATTGGGTCAATTGACGACCATGGATAAGCACCGTGGGCGGATCGGCCTTTTACAATAATTTTCAGGTCATTGATGCTTGCATAAAAGCCACCCGGACGGTAATTAATTTTGCCTACTTCCGTTTGAGCATTAATGTGCAATCCAAATATTACATCCACCATCGGATTTTCCATTACCCCTTCTTTTACCATCATTTCTGCTCCACCTTCCTCACCAGCGGGCACCCCTTCTTCAGCTGGCTGGAATATAAACTTAACTGTTCCTCTTAAGTCTTTTTTCATAGCGGCTAAAATTTCTGCAACCCCCATCAGGATTGACATATGGCAATCATGACCACAGGCATGCATGACTCCTGTTTCCTTTCCATTGTAATTCACCTTCACTTTTGAGGCAAAGGGTACAGGTGTTCTTTCTGTTACAGGTAAACCATCCATATCTGCTCGTAAAGCTACGACAGGTCCCGGTTTTCCACCTTTCAAAATACCTACTACACCCGTATGGGCTACCCCTGTCTTCACTTCCATCCCCAACAATCGAAGGTGTTGTGCGATAATGGCTGACGTCCTTATTTCCTGGTTACCTAATTCAGGATGTTCATGAAAATCTCTTCTCCACCCAATCAACTTTTGATCTATTTTTTCTACTGCAAGGGTTACCTGGTTTCTAAGGGAACTATTTTGTGCGGTTGCACAATTGGTTAGAACCAATAGAAAGGCTACTATTACTATTTTCATATTGTAAGTTGCTTGGTTTTGTATTTAAATCTCCATTGAGTAGGGTAGCAGGAATCTGGTACTATTGAGATTCATTTTTGTCCTACTCGGGCATTATTTTTTCATTTCGGTTACCTAAAATATTGTTTCAAGTTAGGTTAAAAACCTATCCGAAAAACATCCTCCCCCATGGTAAATCATTTTTTGGGATTGTTTTTACTTTCCAGCTCTTAATTGCTTTCAGCTTAAAAATTGCATTTACCCTAATAAATATCGATGCTAACTACTCTGCTTTTTTCTAAAAAAAAACAATTCAGTAATATATAGTAAATATTTAATAATCGGGCTGGTTTTCCCGCTAGAAGTTCTGTACATTTACAAAAAATTACTAAAATGAAAATATTTGTAGCAGGTTTGCCCTACGATTTGGATGATGCAGAATTGGAAGAAATATTTGAAAAATTTGGTACCGTTGCTTCAGCAAAAGTGGCCATGGACAAGGAGACAGGGAAAAGTAAAGGATTTGCCTTTGTAGATATGCCCAACAGTATTGAAGCTAAAGACGCAATCGAAAGCATGAATGATATTTCACTTGGTAAAAAACCCCTTGTTGTGAAGGAAGCAGAAGACCGAAATGCAGGGGCGCGCCCGGGTATCAATAGAAGCCCAAATGGTGGGGGATACAATAAGCCTGGGTTTAACAATAACCGCAACAGTTATTAGTAGTTTTTGAATCCTTTTTTCTTTTGTAAGCCCTTCTTAGGGTTGTAAAATTGATAGATCAATCTAGCTAAAACTGCCCTATTCCTAATTTTTTAATGCCTATAGTTAATTTTCTCAATTGGTTATACGTTGAAATAGCCTTCTAATCATCTACAAACCTTTCTTGAATTCTCCTGTACCTATCCTTTTTTCAAAATACTCTTTGTAACGAATCGTTGATAATCTTCTATTTTTGCGTTGGTTCAATAAATACTCACTTGTAATTATTTGCTCAAATATGATTGACTTTTCAACTGTGGCTATAAAAAAGATGGCCATTCATTTTGTTGGTAACAAAACCAAAGAGGAAGGAATTTACCTTTCAAAAGGGGCAATCACTTTTTTTAAAGAGGAAATTGAGGAGAGCTTTCTACAGTATTTTATAGAGCCGTTTAGGAAAGTTGCTGAGTTTTACAATTTCTATCACCCCGCCGAAATTGAACTCAATGAAGTAAAGAGTTTTGCTAATTCAATATTTACTGAGGCCTGCAGTTTTGAAGAAGTCTCTGAAAAAATCGCTAAAACTTTATATGACAAATCCGACCACCCCAATATTAATGGAGGGGAATTGATGGTCGTTTGGTTTAGCGGTTGCACCTTCAATGGTGAAACAGTAGATGCCATTGGTATTTTCAAATCTGAGACAAAGGATACCTTTATTAAGCTTCAACAAATGGGGGGGGCATATGATTATCAGTTGGAGGAAGGTATTAATATTAAAGAAATGGATAAGGGTTGTATTATACTTAATACAAAGCAAGAGAAAGAGTTGATTGTAACAGTATTGGATAATACCAATAAGTCGAAAGAAGCAAAATATTGGATGGATGATTTTTTAAAGTTAATCAGCTGCCAAGATAGTTTTCATTTTACAAAAGATTACCTGGATGTAGCTAAGAAATTTGTTACTGAGGGGATGCCGGAAGTATTTGATCTTTCAAAGGCAGATAAAATTGATTACCTCAATAAGTCGATTAACTATTTTAAAAAAAATGACCATTTTGCTGAGGAGGATTTTTTACAAGATGTGTTTGAGCACAGTGAGGTGATTGAGAATTTCAACCGTTTTAAAGAAAAGTATTCCAATGATCACCACGTTGTTTTGGATAATAATTTTGATATTTCCAATCAGGCAGTCAAAAAGCAGGCAAGGGTATTCAAGAGCATCTTAAAATTGGATAGAAACTTTCATATTTATATTCATGGTAATAAGGAGTTGATTGAAAAAGGCACCGACGCTGATGGAAGAAAATATTATAAAATATATTACGAGCAGGAAGCCTAGTTCATTGCATCACTAGTTTTTCACAAGCTTTGTCCTTTATAGCTTTTATGGTCATTTATGATTCATTCTTCCTTTTGGAAGTTGTCCCTACCTATCGTGCTTCCCAGCCATTATGTTGTTCAATTCTTGTTGTAGAAATTATACGATAAATAGAAACCATGTCATTCTACATTCGGTGCTAAATTTTATGATGAATTTTGTTGTGTAAAGCAGGGGGGCTCCACCAGCTTTCAAAGTCCGATACCTGTATTGTATTTCTGTAACAACAAAAACAATATTTTATGAAATCCCTAACCCAATTATCCGACCAAGAGCTTGTAAACCTTTATTTAGGTGGCGATTCATCCGCTTTTTCTACACTCGTTCTTCGTTACAAAAGCAAATTGTACACTTCAATTTATTTACTCTTAAAAGATAAATACCTGGCAGAAGATATGTTTCAGGATGTTTTTATCCGAGTAATTGACAAGTTGAAAAATGGTTTGTATAAGGAAGAGGGTAAATTTTTACCTTGGATAATGCGCATAGCTCATAATATGTGCCTAGACCACTTTCGAAAAGTAAAACGCTCGCCCGTTATGAAAACGAGCGATGATTCGGATGTTTTTGAGCAAATCGATTTCTCAGAGCCCGGATCCGACAGCTCCATGATGGCTGCAGAGACTAATCATCAGGTAAGGGAAATGCTAGACATGCTTCCTGATGAACAACGCGAAATTATAATCATGCGCCACTATGCTGATCTAACTTTCAAGGAAATTGCAGCTTTAAAGAATATTAGTATCAACACTGCTCTTGGGCGTATGCGCTATGGATTAATCAATCTTCGAAAAACACTGGCTGAAAAACAAGTCGCTTTTTAAAACACTTGCGTAGGTAATTTTTTAATAAAATAAGTTTATAACAATAACAATAGATAATCTTTAAATTCGATCTGAAAGATTATCTATTGTTAGCATCCGGATGACTTTTTTTACTCTATTGGAGCAGTAGTTTTTTTTATTCCAGCCCTTTTATTCATTTCGTCAATCGAAACGGTAATTATTTTACCAATTGGCTGATTCCCCTTATAAACAATCGTTCTCAGTTGAACTGCATCTTTTGGAGGGGTAAGTGGAAGGGTGTATTTTGGATAAAACCTATCTGGGAATGAGTTGTCAAAACTATAATAAATAGTTAGTCCTTCAATTTCGGTAGAGAGGTTGATTAGTGGTTTGCCATTATTATTGGTGAAGGTAAAGATGGGGTCATACATACTTAGTGCATACTTTATTTCTCGTACATCATAGCGCTTAAATTGTTGTTCTACTCTTTGTACAAAATTGTTCCAATTCTTTTTTTCTTTTGGTGACCATACCGATTCTGCTATGGCAAATGCTCTTGGCCAGGTCATGTATTGCAGGTGCCGGGTGTTGGTAATTTGTTCTGTCCAAATATTACCCTGGCCACCCTTAATATACTTTGGATCTACACCTGGCGGAACCGGTTCAAACTGATAGGTTTTATTTAAACGAAGACTAGCATATATTTTCGGCTCTACTATTACATCTCCTTGCATATAGTCGAGATAGGTATAAGTGGTAGGACTCATTACTACCTCATGTTTTAATTTAGCAGCTTCAATTCCTCCTTTTTCTCCCCGCCAGCTCATGACTGCAGCATTTTCTGCAAGTCCACCTTCCAAAATTTCATCCCAGCCAATTAATTTTTTACCTTTTGAATTGATGATTTTTCCGACTCTTTTTTCAAAATACCCTTGTACTTCATGCATAGATTGTAAACCTTCCTTTTTCATTAAAGCCTTGATATCATTATTTTGTTCCCAAAAATTTTTCGCACATTCATCTCCCCCCACATGAATATAGTCAAAAGGGAATAGGGCTGCTACTTCTGTAAATACTTTATCCAGAAATGAATAGACTTTCTCATTTGCAGGGCATAAACTATTATCGACCAATGCAGTAAAGCTGCCATCACTATGCCAGTCCATAATTTTTTCACCTGATCTTACTCGATATTTTTCTGCTCCTGGAGTACCCGATAGCTCTGGATAGGCCACTATTGCAGCCAAACTATGTCCGGGCACATCTACTTCGGGTAGTATGTTTACAAAATGTTCCTTTGCATATTGAACTATTTCTTTAATATCCTCTTGTGTATAAAATCCACCGTAGTTAAGTGGTTCGTCGGGAAGTGGGGCCGAAAAAGTACCGAAATAACCTGTTTTGTCCACCCGTTTAGATCCTTTTTCAGTTAGGGCGGGTAAACTTTTTATTTCTATCCTCCAGCCTTCATCATCCGTCAAATGCCAATGTAATAAATTGAATTTATATCTTGCCATTTGATTGATGAAATCCTTTACTTCCTGCTTGGTGAAAAAATGCCTGGACACATCAAACATTAGTCCTCTCCATCCAAAACGTGGATAATCAGTAATCTCTACACAGGGTATCTGCCATAATTGGGAAGGGATTGTCTGGTTACTTTCAATGGAAGGGGGTAACAATTGGATGAGTGATTGAACACCATAAAATAATCCGGCAGCTTCATTCGCACGCAGGGTTATTGCACTGGAAGTGACCGATAAATGGTATCCTTCATTGCCTATCAATGGGTCTGCCTGTTTATTCAGTATTAATTTGATTGGGGCGGCAGAGGGTTGGGTACTTACTGATACAGTAAGTCCTGTGGGAATACTTAATCTTTGCTTTAAAAATTGCATGGTGGGTTGCAGCGTAGCCAAACTAGGTCCCTCTATTGAAATTTTTTCCTGCAATTTAAAGTAACCAGGATTCCGAATTGCTTTTACTGGCTCTGGTAGCAGGTTCAGGCGGTTATCAGATTGCTGACCTATTCCAATTGTTGCTAAAAAGTAGCTGCAAAGCACCAGTATATATTTTTTCATTCAAAGCTGTTTTAAAATTTGGAAATGAATCCTTCTTAACAAATCTACGTAATAATATTAAAATTGTGATTTGGCTTACTGAAAGACCCAATAGCAATTTGTTAATTTTTCTCAGCAGTTGAAAATTAAAATTCTAACATAAAATAAGAAGCATATTTGGGTAGGCAACTAACTGCTGTATAGGTTAAGCAAATACCATTATTAAAGCAGGGGGGCTCGCCGTGTGGCTATATTGTGGAGGGGCATATAAATAAAGCTATCCAAAAAGTCAGCTATTTTGCTAGCTTTGTGGATAGCTGAAAAAGATTGTTAAAAGAGAATTTAAAATTAGATAATAATAACGCTATTACTGCCTCCAAATACATTTGGCTGCTCACTATCTGCTGTTGGTTCATTGAGCCATTCGGTGGCATTTACCTTGTATTTAAACTCATGTTGAGAGCCTTTCAACAAGGAAACATCACAGGAAAAACTGCCGTCTTTTTTCTTACTCATTACAATTGAATTTTCCCAGTCGCTATTTAAACCTACAATTTCTATTGTTTCAGCATTTTCAAGAGCAAAGGTGAATTTTACCTTACAATAGTCTTTTGTTTTAAAATATGTTTTTTGTACCATCTGTATTTTTTTAGTAGTTAGTTTCAAGTTTTAATACCCATTGGTGATAAAGGTAACCCTACCTATTTTTTAACTTATCAAGAATATGCGTTGATCAATGTTCTATTGTATAATGTAAGTTAGTAGTTGGGCTAACATAATGAGTTATAACTCGAAAAAATATCCAAATTATAGGATGAAGTCCTTTTTCGTTTGATAATCATATTGCTTACAATTTCATTAAAAGCGGGTAAATTTGCAGTGTTCTTTTCAACTGATTTTTTTTGTACCCTTCTAAATACGTTTAGTGTTTCATTTACCTACCAATTTAGAGAAAGTTGAATTTAAGCAAAGGCTGCTGAAACAGTGTATTCAAATCATTGAACAAAGGATTGCTGCTGCTTTAACAGTAATTGAAAATGCTCAATTTGCAGCCAATTCTGAAGAAAAAAGTAGTGCGGGGGATAAATACGAAACTTCCAGGGCTATGAGTCATTTGGAAATAGATATGCATTCCCGTCAACTGTCATCTAATCGGTTAGAATTGGCTGCCTTGTTGAATGTTGATTGTAATAAAATCTATGATACTACAACAACTGGAAGCATTGTTTTTAGTAAAGGAGTTGTGTTTTTTATTGCTGCCGGTCTGGGTAAGCTGCATTTTGAAGGTATCGATTTGTATTTACTTTCACCAATAGCTCCATTAGCAAGCGTATTGTTCAATAAAAAGGTGGGGGATATTTTTACCTTTAATAAAACAGAATTATCCATTATTGATACATTCTAGCTATTTGTTGATTATTATTTCTAATGTACCATCGATTTACTATGAGTAGATCTGACTTTAATTGCTTTGTAAAACTTCTGGGTATTAATTGGGTTTCCAAAGGCAGCTATTTATTTTCTATAAATCTCCACTAAATTTAATCACTTAGTGGCTCAATGGTGATAAATAGTTTATTTTCACCATCTAAAATATAAATCAAAAAAGCATTATGAAAACTGCGGTTACCAAAAGTTGTGTACGCCTTATCACTTTATTTTTTTTCCTTTGTTGCACTAGTTGTAATAATGTCGGAAAAAGTGACGGTATTAAAAATAACAAAAGCAAAGATGGTCCAACTTCGGATCTGTCAAAATTATCTACCGAACCAATTGATACGGCTGATTACAATAAAAAAATGCATGCTTTGAGCAATTTGGATACTACTGGTCATTGGCCTGTTAAAACACCCTATCCTTTGCCGGGAGCATTATTGCCTTACAACCGCATTGTTGCATTTTATGGAAATTTATATTCTAAGAAAATGGGTATTTTGGGTGAGATACCCAAGGCGGAGATGTTAAAAAAGTTGTTACAAGAGGTAGCCAATTGGCAATCGGCTGATTCAGCAGTACATGTAATCCCTGCGCTTCATTATGTAGCAGTAACGGCCCAAGGTGCACCGGGGGCTGATAAAAAGTATCGCTTGAGAATGCCTTTTCACCAGATAGATACCATTATCAGTTGGGCAAAGCAAATCAACGCGTTAGCTTTTTTAGATATTCAGGTGGGGCATAGTTCTGTAAAGGATGAAGTAACACCTCTTGAAAAGTACCTTTCTTTGCCCAATGTTCATTTGGGAATCGATCCTGAATTCTCAATGAAAAATGGAGAAGTGCCTGGGTCGAAAATCGGAACATTTAATTCGGATGATATCAATGCGGCCATAGATTTTTTAGCCACTATTGTTCGTAAAAATCATCTTTCGCCCAAAGTACTGGTAGTACACCGCTTTACCCAGGGAATGGTTACTGGGTATGACAAAATAAAAACAATTCCCGAAGTACAGGTAGTAATGGATATGGATGGATTTGGCGAGAAATATCTAAAAAGGTCTACCTACCTCCGTTATATTTTCAGGGAACCTGTTCAGTTTACTGGCTTTAAACTTTTTTATAAGAATGACAATAAAATAAACACCAGCGGTATGTTTACTCCCCAGGAATTGCTTTTGTTTACGCCTAAACCTATTTATATACAATATCAATAATTCAATACTGATTAATATTTTTTATGAATAAATATTTTTTTTCATCCCTGATTGTACTTGCTTTACTTGCTGCCTGTTCTCCAGGGGCAGGTAATAAAAATAAAAAAAATACAGATAGCTCGCAACCTGAGGAGGCTTCAATGAACAAAAATTCAATGGCTAGCCTTGCTTCTATTCTTTCAAAAAGGGAAGTGCCTGTTTTGTGCTACCATCATATTCGCGAAGCCAAACCTGGTGATAGTGAAGATATGAAGAGCTATTCTGTAAGCCCTTCGGCTTTTTCCTCGCAGATGAAAGCCCTTTCTGATAGTGGGTTTACAGCTATTTTACCTGATCAGTTGTATCATTATTTATTGTATAATGGTGAATTACCATCTAAACCAGTGATGATTACATTTGATGATACAGATGCAGAACAGTATACAATCGGTGCATCAGAAATGGAAAAATTTGGCTTTAAGGGTGTTTTTTTTATTATGACCGTTTCTATTAATCGCCCTCGCTATATGACTAAGGAGCAGATCAAAAATCTATCCGATAGCGGTCATGTAATTGCAGCGCATACCTGGGATCATCATATGGTTACAAAATATGCCGGTACAGATTGGGATATCCAGCTTTCCAATCCAAAAAAACAGCTGGAACTAATAACTGGTAAACCAGTTAAATATTTCGCTTATCCCTTCGGGTTATGGAATAAAGCCGCAATTCCTGAAATAAAAAGCCGAGGGTACGATCTTGCATTCATTCTGTCTACTAAAAGAGATTCCACAGAGCCTCTCCATACCATCCGTAGAATGATTGTTCCAGGTACTTGGTCTACACATGGTATGTTGAATGCCATGCGCGCAACTTTTAATAAATAGAAACCTTCTTTTTAACTCAATCTTCCAATCTGTAGATTATAGTATATTTGTTGCAGTTCATTTTTTAATTGTTAAAACTGACATTTTTTGTTTAAATTTTTTGTATGATAAAATATTTAATTTTCTCTCTTGTTGCAGCAGTCATTTGCCTTTCTTTTGTTCAAAGCAAGGAAAATACCAAAGTTCATTCCGGCAATGCTATTGTTGGATATAGTACAGTCAGGCTTACCGATTCTGGAAAGGCAGCAATTGATTATAAAAACTTTTGCGGCAGTTGTCATGGCGAAAAAATGGATGCATTTGTAGATCGTACCTGGAAATATGGTAGTACAGGTGAAAATTTATTTAAAAGTATTAAACAGGGGTATGCAGATAAAGGGATGCCATCCTTTGATACCCTTATGTCCGACGAGCAAATTGTTGCGTTGTCCGATTATATCCTTGGGGGAATAAAAAGATTAAAACAGTATAGTTTTGGAGGGGTTCCTCCAACGAGTAATGTATTTGTTTCCGAAGAACAAGATGTAAAACTCGATACGATTGTGAAAGGTATTGGAAGTCCTTGGAGCTTAACTTTTTTACCTTCAGGCGAGCTACTGATGACAGAAAAGTCCGGAAAGCTATATCGGGTTAATAAGGATAAGTCAATGCAATTAATCAGTGGCACGCCCGAGGTCTTAGCCCAAGGGCAGGGTGGTTTGCTAGATGTGGTGTTGCATCCCGATTTTAAAAAAAATCAGCTGTTATACTTATCTTATTCGGCTTTCAAGAAGGAAGGTGCTGCCACCGTCAGCACTACCGCTATTATGCGTGCTAAATTGAGTGGGGATAAATTGGAAGATCAAAAAATTATTTTCGAGGCCCTTCCTTATGCAAAAACCCGCCATCATTATGGATCGCGCATGGTCTTTGGTAGGGATGGATTCCTTTATTTTTCGGTAGGGGAAAGGGGAAATGAAAAAGTGAATCCGCAATCACTCACCAATGATCTTGGTAAGATTCACCGCATTACTGAATCGGGTGGAATCCCTGCTGATAATCCATTTGTACATACTGATGGTGCAAAGCCTTCTATTTTCGCTTATGGTAATCGCAATCCGCAAGGGCTTTTGCTCAATCCTACCACTGGTGCCATTTGGGAGCATGAACATGGTCCTAGGGGAGGTGATGAAATTAATATTATAGGTGCCGGTAAAAATTATGGGTGGCCCGTCATTTGTTACGGAATTAACTACGACAACAAAATAATTAGTAACAAGACTGCGATGGAAGGGATGGAACAACCCTTTCTTTATTGGATACCCTCCATTGCACCAAGTGGAATGACTTTTGTAGAGAGCAATCGTTATAAGGGCTGGAAGGGCGACCTTATGGTAGGCTCTCTTAGATTTAAGTACCTCAATCGATGTAAAATAAAGAATGGAAAAGTGGTTGGAGAGGAATTGTTATTGAAAAATATTGGTCGACTAAGGGATGTAGTAATGGGGCCTGATGGTTATCTATATGTGTCGGTTGAAAATCCAGGATTTGTTTTCAAATTATTACCCGTGTCAAAATAGCCAATT
>CANJAW010000007.1:0-19051 GCA_947472215.1 Chitinophagaceae bacterium | reverse complement strand
TCGGCTATGACTGTTTTTTATTTTTTCCTAAAAACAATTTCAATACTATAGGCGCTGTAGTAATCAACACAATTCCTACAACAATTACTTCCAAGTGTTTTTTTAAATCAAAGCTAAACCAATCCAAAAATAGTATTTGCAGGTAATGGCCGGCAAATAGCATTGAAAAAACCCAGGAAAAGGACCCTACGATATTATAAAAAGTAAATTTCTTTTTATCCATTGCCACTATTCCTGCAACGATGGGGGCAAAGGTTCGGAGTATGGGTAAAAATCTGGCCATCACAATAGCACCTCCACCATGCTTGTCGTAAAAATCTTTTGCCTGAAATAAATATTTTTTCTTAAACAAAAAATTATCCTTTTTTTCAAACAAATAAGGACCACTTTTTTTCCCAAACCAATATCCTGCAAAATTACCCATTACCCCCGTTAAGGAAATCACGATTCCTAAAACCAATAAATTGAAAAAGGAACTTTGTGAGTCAAAACCAAAAGCTGATTTAACCAGGTTGTCACTAAAGATTCCTGTAACGAAAAGCAATGAATCCCCTGGTAAAAAAAAACCCGCAAACAATCCTGTTTCGGCAAATACTGCAAATACAATAAACCACAAACCTCCGTTATCAATATACCATTGCGGCTGTAATAATTGTGTCCAATGAAACAATAAAATAAAATCGAACATACTATAGGTAAAACTTTAATGAAAATGAATAATTTCTATACAATGTCTTTTAAACCAATAATGGGCTTCTGAATGCTTCTTTTCATATTTAATTGATTATCTCTTTTTCACCAGTTGTCAATTCCCCTTCCCACTTACTCACTACAGCAGTAGCAATGCTATTGCCAACCACATTAGTAGCGCTTCTTCCCATATCCAATAATGGATCTATTCCCAAAAGCAACGCAATGCCTGCTTCCGGAATATTAAAAGTAGCCAGTGTGCCAGCAATTACTACCAGTGATGCTCTTGGCACGCCTGCAATTCCTTTACTAGTTAGCATCAACACCAGCAACATAGTTAACTGTGTTGCTAGGGGAATATCCATCCCATAGCTCTGTGCTATAAACAAGGAAGCAAAAGTCATATACATCATGCTTCCATCCAAATTGAAAGAATAACCTAGGGGCAAAACAAAGCTCACTATTTTATTCTTGCATCCAAATTTCTCCAACTCTTGCATTGTTTTTGGAAAAGCTGCTTCGCTACTGGAGGTACTAAAGGCCAGTAAAATTGGCTCCTTCATTCGTTTGATCAAATTAAGCACTCTTCTTCCTACAAAAAATGAACCGGCAAGAATCAAAAATAACCATAACAATATCAAACCAAAATAAAATTCTCCAATAAAAATTGAATAGGTTTTCAAAATGCCGATACCTTGTTTTGCGATGATCGCCGCCATCGCTCCAAAAACCGCAAGCGGTGCAAAATTCATTACATACCCCGTCACTTTTAAAATTATTTTAGACAGCACATCTATTGCATGTACAACTGGCTTCGCAAAATCACCCACTGCTGCAGCGGCTACCCCGAAAAATAGCGCAAATACTACAATCTGCAAGATTTCATTTTTAGCCATCGCATCTATAAAACTAACCGGGAATACATGGTAGAAAAAATCTTTAATGGTAAGCGCTGCCTTGTCAATACCACTACTGGCATTGAGTTCGGGAAGGGTTAAGTGCATGGCAATACCTGGCTTGAAAAAATTTACCAATACCATTCCCAACAACAAGCTCATGAATGAGGCACTAATAAACCAAAGCAGTGTTTTTCCTCCAATTCGACCCACTGCACTGATATCACCCAATTTTGCAACCCCTACTACCAGCGTGGTGAAAACTAGGGGAGCTACAATCATTTTAATGAGCCTTAAAAAAATGTCGGCCAGAATGGTAAACCAATCCAGTTTTTTATCCCTCTGTTTGATGCTGTCATTTTTCTCAACCCCTTTTAACAACTGCTGGGTTTTTAACTCCCTATAAAAAGCATTGGTCGTATCTGTTAGTAAGGCTAGTTGCTGGCTAAGCTCCTTTAATGAATCTGAATAAATCCTGATGCTGGCAAGAGAGCCTGCCTCATCAGAGCCTGCCAATAGATTGATTTCAGTCTGTTTTTTTTGAAGCAGCACATTTTGCTGAATGGCCTGTAGCCTTTGGTAGCTGACACTGTCCTTTACCCGTTCGTAGGGTTTCATCCGCACCTGCAATTGTTTTATCTGTAATTCTGCAAGGGCAATTTGTGCATTCTCCTTACCAATATAATTTTTATTTAATATAAGCCCTGCTATGATTCCAGCTAGGAGAGCAATACCTATATATAAAGTTAGCCGGCTTTTCTTTGAAGGTTGAGTAACCATGTTTGAAATATTAGTTTCGCAATATAATATTTAATACTTGTTAAACTGCCTAAGGCACAAAAAATAGACAGGATGGCTCAATTAAGAATTTATTGCTTATTTTTCCATTATATTATTTACTAAACCAATATTCAGTTATGAGTTTATTTACAAAAAAACCAATCCAGGCTTTATTAGATGAAGCCGGTGGAGAATCTGGAGAGGGATTAAAGCGCACGCTGAGTGCAGGGGCTTTGGTAGCGTTGGGGATAGGCGCAATTATTGGTGCCGGACTTTTTGTTAGAACTGCCTCTGCGGCGGCCCAAAATGCAGGACCCTCTGTTACGATTGGTTTTATTGTAGCAGCTATCGGTTGTGCATTGGCAGGATTATGCTATGCGGAACTTTCTTCCTCCATCCCAATTTCGGGAAGCGCTTATACTTATACCTACGCCACAATGGGTGAATTATTGGCCTGGGTAATAGGTTGGGATCTTGTACTGGAATATGCGGTAGGTGCCGCTACGGTGGGAATTGCCTGGAGCGAATACCTCAATAATTTACTGGTAAATGTGCTGCATTGGAAAGCCATCGCCTATCAATGGTGTCACTCCCCTTTTGAAGTATCGGTAATAACAGGCGAACATGGCCTTATCAATCTTCCTGCACTGGGTATCGTAATGCTTCTAAGCCTACTTTTAATAAAAGGTACACAAGAATCTGCATTCGTAAATGGAATCATCGTTATCACCAAGGTTGCTATTGTAATCCTAATTATTATTTTAGGATGGGATTTTATCAACCCCACTAACCATGTGCCTTATATTCCTGCACCAGCCATTTATACCGACCACCAGGGAATCGATCATAGCTTTGGAGGTATTCGGGGCATCTTGGCTGCCGCCGGTGTTGTATTTTTCGCCTTTATCGGTTTTGATGCGGTCAGTACCGCCGCTCAAGAGACAAAAAACCCTAAGAAAGCAATGCCAATAGGCATTTTAGGTTCGCTGGCCATTTGCACCATTTTATATATTTTATTTGCGCATGTTTTAACAGGACTTGCACCGATTGAGTTTTTTAGAACGACCGGTAAGGAAGCATCTGTAGTAGCTGCTATTGACAAGTTCATGCCTGGCTACCAATGGCTGAGCAAACTAGTTACCATCGCCATACTGGCAGGATTTTCCTCCGTAATACTAGTAATGCTGCTTGGTCAAAGCAGGGTGTTTTATAGCATGAGTAGGGATGGTTTATTGCCCAAGGTGTTTAGCGATCTACATCCAAAATATAAAACCCCTTACAAAGCCAATCTTATTATTTTAGTATTGGTAGGCTTATTCGCCGCATTTATACCAGGCGATATCGTGGGTGACATGACGAGTATTGGAACACTGTTTGCATTTATTTTGGTTTGCATTGCCGTAATTATTTTGAGGAAAACAGAACCTAATCTTCCCCGACAATTTAGAACTCCCTGGGTACCCCTAGTCCCTATCGCAGGCGTACTGGTTTGCGCTGCAATGATCTTTGGGCTGGGCTGGACTAACTGGCTGCGCTTATTTATCTGGTTGGCAATCGGTTTTGTTATATATTTCTCTTACAGCAGAAAGAATAGTAAACTTCGGGACAGCGATTCAAAATAATTCATATCGGTTGAGTATATCTAAAAAAATCCCGAACCTAACTTCGGGATTTTTTGTTTGAAGCATAGTTTATATTGAGAAATAATTTTAATGCCAATCATCCCAACTATTTTATTTCATTTTAAATTCGCATACAATGGAAAGAAGAAAGTTTCTACAAAATGCTTCACTAGCAAGTTTGGCGTTATCCGCAATCTCGAGTGGTTGCAATAATACCGAGAAGTCCTCCGATAAAAAATCTTCTGACCCTGCAATTACTGAGGAAGAAGATAGATTTCCGCTCAATGAAATTACCATTCATGAATTGCAAGAAAAAATGGCCAAGGGCGAATATAGTTCCCGCAAAATAACTGAACTATATTTAAAAAGAATTGCTGCTATTGATCAATCAGGCCCTACGCTCAATGCTGTAATTGAAATTAACCCCGATGCTTTGTCTATTGCAGATGCAATGGATAAAGAAAGAAAGACGGGCAAATTACGTGGCCCTTTGCATGGGATCCCCATACTCATCAAAGACAATATCAATTCGGGTGACAAAATGATGACGACTGCAGGTGCATTGGCATTGAAAGGGAATGTGGCAGCAAAGGACGCTTTTATAATAGGAAAACTTCGAGAAGCCGGTGCCGTGCTTTTAGGTAAAACCAATCTCAGCGAATGGGCCAACTTTCGATCTACTAGGTCGAGCAGCGGCTGGAGTAGCCGTGGCGGACAAACAAAAAACCCCTGTGTACTTGATCGAAGTGCCAGTGGATCGAGTTCAGGCTCAGGAGCAGCAGTAGCCGCAAATCTTTGCACTATTGCTATTGGCACGGAAACGGATGGATCCATCATTGCACCATCCTCCTTCTGTGGCATTGTGGGAATCAAACCAACAGTTGGTTTATGGAGCAGATCCGGTATCATTCCGATTTCTGCAACTCAGGATACTGCCGGACCTATGACAAGAACCGTTACAGATGCCGCCATATTATTAGGTGCGTTGGCCGGAATGGATGATGCCGACCCTATAACCAAACAGAGTGAAGGAAAAGGAAAAAAAGATTATACCATCTTTTTACAACTTGAGGGATTGAAAGGTAAAAGAATCGGTATCGAAAAATCTTTTCTAAAAGGAAATGAAGCTATCGTGGCAATTTATCAGCAGGCAATCGAATTGTTGAAAAAAAATGGTGCCACCATCATTGAAGTAGAATTACTAAAGCTAACCAAACCATTGGGCGAAGCTGAATTTACTGTATTTCAATATGAGTTTAAAGACGGCGTAAATAACTATCTGTCAAATGCAAGTGCGACAGTAAAAAAACTGTCCGATGTAATCAGTTTTAACAAACAAAATGAAGCCATTGCTATGCCCTATTTCAAACAAGAAATACTAGAAATGTGTGATGCAAAGGGTGGGCTTCATGAGAAAGAATATACCGACGCGCTGAAAATATCGACCAGTGCTAGAAAGATAATTGATGACCTTATTGAACAGTACCGGTTAGACGCTATCTGTTCAACCAGTTTTGGATTGGCTAACTGTATCGATCTAGTAAATGGAGACTATGATACCGGATTTTATTTTGCACCTCCAGCAGCTATGGCAGGGTATCCTCACATCACCGTACCAATGGGTAAGGTACATGAACTTTCGATTGGACTTTCTTTTGTAGCTGGGGCTTATCAAGAAGGCGAATTGCTTGGAATGGCATATGCTTTTGAGCAGGCTTCAAACAAAAGGACTGCTCCGAAATTTTTGAAAACACTCGTGTAATTGTCTACAAGAGTAGCTTTATTGCAATAGCCAAATCTAGCAAACGGAGAAGCTAGTAATCAGTAATTAACTTATCGATGATTTGCTAACAATAAATTATCTTGCTTTAGTAACAATAAAAAACCCCGAATAATCGGGGTTTTTTATTGCACTAAATTGATGGCGTATTTTAAATGCCTGCATTTTTATTGTTTTCTAGCTGTGTCATCGCCATGATCTGCTTCATGGTTTTTTCCATACCGTCGCTTCCGCCATCTAAAAATATCACATTCCCTTTTCCGTACTCTGCAAAATTCTTAATCGCTTCTACCCACATACTGAACAAAATTACATTGGTATCGAGGTTGGCCTGTTTCATTTCTGAAGCTGCCTGACTCATACCACGTGCCACTTCTTCTCTGAAAAGTGCAACTCCCTGACCGCGTAACTGAGCAGCCTGACGTTCGGCCTCTGCAGCAATTTTTATGGCATTACCTTCTGCTTCGGCAGCTTTAGTTTTAGTTATCAGCAAAGCCTGGCCTTCATTTTCAGCAGCTGCCTTTAAATTATTACTAGCCACCACTTTGCTCATACTCGTCATAATTGCTTCGTCAAAAGTAATGTCATTGATCTGCAGATCTTGCACATGATATCCCCAACCCTCTAGCGTTACGTCAATTTGTTCCTTCACATTGTCAACAATATCTCTGCGCACATTTAGCACTTCTGCCTGTTTTTTGGTAGATACAAATGCACGGATACTTCCCTCTACGGTACGAATAAGTGCCTGCATTAGATCCTTTTCACTGATAAATTTGAAAGCTACATTTTTTATAGTTTCTTCCTCCACATTCATTACAGAAAAAAGAATCATGGACTTAAAATACACGTTCGCTTGGTCGATGGTGACTGCCTGAAACTCCAACTCTACCGATCGATTTTGAATGCTCACCCTTTTATAAATCTGATCTAAAAAAGGCACTTTAAAATTAAGGCCGGGCAGTTTTATACTATGGTATTTACCCAACCGGGTAACTACGCCTATGGAGCCCTGGTTGATTGTAAACAATCCGCCTGCCACCACAAGGAAGATGGGGATTAACCACCAAAAATTTCTTAATAGTTCCATGTTTATAAATTTTGATTGAAGATAACGCTTTTACAAGATGCCTGATAATTAGTTTTGTTAAATTACTGAGGATAAAAACAGTCCAATAGCTGTTACAGTTTCCAAAGATTCATTTTCAAATCACCGAAATAGCTACAAGCTGCTCTCCTCCCATATCATGCACAAATGAACGATGGTCTCGGCTGCCTTGGCCATGTCTTTTGCCCCTACCCATTCCAGTTTACTGTGAATGTTTTGCATACCAGTAAATATATTCGGACAAGGCATCCCAATATAGCTAAAGCGGCTACCATCTGTACCACCTCGAATACTTTCTTTTTTTACCAGTAATCCTGCACGCTGTATGGCTTCCGCCGCAAAAGCAGTAACCTGAGGGTGTTTATCAAGTACCTCCTTCATATTGCGATATTGCTCCTGAATTTCATATGCCACAGTGGCCCTAGGGAATTGCTGAACCACCCGCGCTACAAGTGCCTGCAACCTTTCGTGATGACCCTGAAGTCCCGCCAAAGTAAAGTCGCGCACAATCAATTGTATGCTAGCTTTTTCAGCAATTCCATTCACAGCCACCGGATGCACAAAGCCTTCTCTTGCCTGCGTGGTTTCGGGGCTCCACTCATTTTTTGGGAGTGCTTCCAGTATAGCACCAGCTACTTTTAATGCATTTACTAATTTTTCTTTAGCATAACCTGGATGAACAATCACCCCCTCAATAGTAATGGTAGCAGCATCTGCACTGAATGTTTCATCCTCCAAACTTCCTGCCTCACCACCATCAAGGGTATACCCGAAGTCGGCCCCTAATTTTTCCATATCCACCCGAGCAGTTCCTTTACCCACTTCTTCATCCGGTGTAAATAAGATTTTGATATCTCCATGCGGAATACTAGGATTTTGCATGAAAAAAAATGCAGCTTCCATAATTGCGGCCACACCGCTTTTATCATCTGCCCCCAGTAAAGTCAATCCACTTGCCGTAATGATACTATGACCGATGTGCTGCTTAAGATAAGGTGAATGATGTATGCTTAGTACCTGACTAGTATCATCAGGAAGTACAATGTCTTTGCCGTCATAATGTAAATGATGAATGGGCTTAACATCAGTGCCACTACAATCCGGTGCGGTGTCTACATGACTACAAAAACAAATTGCCGGAATGGTCGTCTTGTTACTAGTTGATGGAATGGTCGCATATACGTAACCGAATGCGTCAGTTTCAGCATTGGATATACCCATACTGATAAGCTCGCTCAGTAATAGTTTACTAAGTTCCTTCTGCTTTTCTGTAGTGGGGAAAGTATTTCCCAAAGGGTCACTTTGCGTATCTAGCTGTACATAGCGTATCAACCTTTCTGCAACACTGCTTTCAGTAATTTCAATCATACTTACAAGGTTTTGATAACCAACAGTGACTAGTTGAAAATATTTCAACTAGTCACTGTTGGTCAGTATTGGTCAAACGGTTGTAAGCTAAACAACCAGCTTTCGGCCAAATCGATTAAAATTATCCCTTATCAGATAAACCACAATGGGTTAAAGGATTTCCACCAATTCAATATCAAATACCAATTCCTGTCCAGCCAAAAAATGATTGGCATCCAAGATGATTACTTCTTCTTTAACTTCTACTACTATTACCGGCACGGGCTGACCTGCCTGGTTGCTTAAGGTTAATGTCATTCCGGGTTCCAGTTTCATATCTTCTGGAACATTTTCTTTTGGAAATTCAATGATGGCATCTGCAGATTTTTCTCCATAGCCATCTTCCGGAGCAATATTGATGGTCTTTTTTTCGCCAATGGCCATTCCAGGCATGGCAGAATCAAAACCTTTGATCATCATACCTGCACCAACAGTAAACTCCAGCGGTTCTCTGCCTACCGAAGAGTCAAACTGCTCTCCATTTACTAATTTACCTGTGTAATGTACCCTTACAACATCCCCTTCTTTAACTTGTCCCATTGCTTAATTTTTTAATCCCTTTCCCCTCCGGCAACTAGGCCTGAAAAGGAGAAAGGTAAAGTTTACGATAAAATGGCCTTCTTCTTAAGTTAAAAAGAACATTTTTTGGCAAATTAAAACATTCGAAGTGATTACCAAATCAATTGGAGCGTTTTATTTCTCCAAGAGATGACATCTTTTTATAAAAAGATGTCATCTCCTAGATAATGAAAAACTTTCCGGAACTTTGAAATATGAAGATTTTACCATTCCTTTTATCAGCAGTCGTTATTTTAACTGGCAACCAGCTATTTTCTCAACTGCCCCCTCAAGTCAATAAGAATCTCCAAAAACAGGCAGCAGCAGATAAAACTACTATTGTCCCTGGAGCCGAAAGGCTGGAAACCTATCTTCCCTTACTGAAGGGCAAGTCGGTAGCCGTTTTCGCCAACCAAACTAGTATGGTCAACAATAGCCATCTCGTAGATACCCTTATAAAATGCGGCATCAAGGTAATAAAGATCTTTGGACCCGAACATGGCTTTCGAGGAGATGCCGATGCCGGAGAACAAGTAGGGGATATGAAGGATAAAAAAACAGGGCTTCCCGTTATTAGTTTATTTGGCAAACACAAAAAACCAACACCCGAAGACTTTTCTGACGTAGATATACTACTGTTCGACATCCAGGATGTGGGTGTGCGCTTTTATACTTTTATATCATCGCTAGAATATTATCTAGAAGCAGCACTAGAAAACAATGTCCCTTTACTAATCCTCGACCGGCCAAACCCTAATGGATTCTATGTGGACGGCCCAGTGCTAGACAGGCAATTTAAAAGTTTTATAGGCATGCAACCAATCCCTGTAGTGTATGGTATGACAGTGGGCGAATACGCTTTACTGTTAGCAGGTGAAAAATGGCTGTCACCAAAGGCAAATGCAGCTTATACCAACCCACTACCCCCGAATAGTTCTACCGACAAAGTTTTTCAACTCAGGGTGATACCTTGCAAAAACTATGATCACAATAGTAAATATATTTTACCAATTCCCCCTTCCCCCAACCTGAAGACGATGCAAGCCATCTACCTCTACCCTTCCACTTGTTTTTTTGAGGGAACACTGCTCAGCGAGGGAAGAGGTACGGAAGCTCCTTTTCAAATTTTTGGGCATCCCTTACTGCCCGACAATTTATATTCTTTTACCCCAAAACCAACGGCAGGAGCAAAAAACAGCAAATGCTTCTATCAAAAATGTTATGGCTGGTATATTGCTGGAAACAACGAAGCCATTTTGAAAAAATTAGGCAATACCCTCCAGCTAAAATATTTACTGGATGCCTATCAATTATTCCCTGGCAAGGATAGTTTCTTTTTGAAAAATAACTTTTTTAATCATTTGGCAGGCAATGGCCTATTGATGGAACAGGTAAAACAGCATGCAACTGAATCCACTATAAGAAGTAGCTGGGAACCAGCATTAAGCAATTTTAAAGCAATCAGAAAAAAGTACTTATTATACAAAGACTTTGTTTCCCAATGAAAACAATCCCATCGACTCCTTTGAATCATTAAATTGAAGCTAACTTTGCTAGGATGGAAAACTTTAAGTCTATACGAATTGTTTTTATGGGAACGCCCGAATTTGCAGTTGCCTCCTTAGACAAACTGCTGCAAGCGGGATGCAATATTGTAGGCGTAGTTACAGCACCCGATAAGGCTGCCGGACGGGGTATGCAATTGCAACAAAGCGCTGTCAAACAATATGCTTCGGAACATGGTCTACTCATATTACAACCAGAAAAATTAAAAGGTTCAGACTTTTTGGAACAGCTTACAAACTTACATGCAGACCTTCAAATTGTGGTGGCATTCCGAATGTTGCCCGAGCTGGTTTGGAATATGCCCCCCATGGGTACTGTTAATTTACATGGATCCTTGTTACCGCAATATCGTGGCGCTGCCCCCATTAACTGGGCCATCATTCGTGGAGAAAAATTTACAGGTGTTACCACTTTTAAATTACAACATGAAATAGATACAGGAGATATTTTATTAACCGCTACCATTCCCATCGAAGAGGAGGAAACTGCCGGGGATTTACATGATAAGATGAAAAACATCGGAGCTGAACTTTTACTACAAACAGTGAAAGGTCTGTCTGATGGAGAGTTGATGGAATCCCCTCAAATAAGCAAGAATGAATCAAAGGGGACTGAATTGAAAACTGCCCCCAAAATTTTTACCGCTTCTTGCCAGATCGATTGGAATAAACCGATAGCGGAAATATTTAATTTAATCAGGGGGCTTTCGCCATACCCAACTGCATTTTCTTTTTTAGAAGGTAAAAAAGTGAAGCTATTTAAGGCAAAAAAAATAAATATCCAACCAACCGTTGCCGCCGGCGAATTTGAAACTGATAAAAAAACCTTTTTGCATTTTGCGGGTAGCAATGGATATATATCTTTACTAGAGCTCCAACTGGAAGGAAAAAAGAAAATAGCAATCGCCGATTTTTTAAGAGGCTACAGATGGAGCTAGGCAATTATTTGTAAGGTCAACTAGCTTACCAATTCATTCGAAATTTCACTCCGCATTTCATTCATTACAGGGCAATTCGAATGAATAAAATAAATAATATTTACAAAAAAATGACCCCAAGCTACCCCGCCGGAATGTGAATCAAAAATCAGTATGCTTTCATCTTGCGTCGCACGATATTCATCATTATATTTGCAACATGTTATCCATTAGCCATCGTGGGCATATTATGCCAACCTCTCCAATTCGAAAATTAGTGCCTTTTGCAGAAGCTGCTCAAAAAAAGGGTATCCATGTATTTCACCTCAATATTGGTCAGCCAGATATAGAGACGCCCAAACAAACACTGGACGCAGTAAGAAATAGTACTTTTAAAATACTAGAATATAGCCATAGTGCGGGTAATGAGAGCTACCGTAAAAAACTAACCGGCTATTATGCAAAATCTGGTATCCAGATTACTACTGACGAAATTATCATTACCACCGGTGCTAGCGAAGCCATTTTATTTGGATTAATGGCCTGTATGGACCCAGGCGATGAAATCATCATCCCTGAACCTTTTTATGCCAACTATAATGCCTTCGCCGTAGAGGTTGGTGTAGTCGTTCACCCGATTACTTCTACCATCGAAACAGGCTTTTCCCTTCCGCCGATAGAAGAATTTGAAAAAGCCATCACGCCAAAAACAAAGGGCATTCTAATTTGCAATCCCAACAATCCTACAGGATATTTATATAGTAAGGAAGAGATGGAAATATTAAAGCAACTGATCATAAAGCACAAGCTCTACTTATTTGCGGATGAGGCTTACCGTGAGTTTTGCTACGAGGGTACCCATACCAGTTTTATGACATTGACTGGCGTGGATGACCATATTGTTTTAATGGATTCAATTAGTAAAAGATATAGTGCCTGTGGAGGCAGGATAGGTGCATTGATTACCAAAAACAAGGCGGTGTTGAATTCTGTTATGAAATTTGCACAAGCCAGGCTGAGCCCTCCAGGCTTTGCACAGATATTGGGAGAGGCTGCTGTAGATTTGCCCGATAATTATTTTGACGACACCAAGGCTGAATACAAAAAAAGAAGGGATACGATTGTAGGTAGACTGAATGCAATGCCCGGCGTATTTTGCCCCAACCCAGGAGGTGCTTTTTATACCATCGCCCAATTACCCATAGATGATGCCGAAATTTTTTGCCAATGGCTATTAGAATCCTTTTCCCATAATGAGCAAACAATCATGCTTGCCCCAGCAGGTGGCTTTTATAGTACTCCTGGCCTAGGAAAGCAAGAAGTAAGGTTTGCATACGTTTTAAATGTTGATGCAATCAATACTGCCATGGATTGTTTGGAAAAAGCATTGGAACAATACCCGGGAAGGCTGGTTAGTTAAACGGTTAGCCCAAAAGGCTTCGTCGGCTTGAGATTGAAAAGCAATGACCCATTTTTTTGAATTCCTGACATAGTAATCCACAGTTACTATTAAATAGACAGAAGAAATACTTAAGCCAATAACTACAGGTTGATTTTGCCCCCCTAGATTATATAAATGAGCAATATTTTAATATGATGAATGGTTTATCGAAATCAGCCTATTTCCGGTAAATTGAGTTTAAATAATACCATTATGAGAAAAATAATTTTTTTTGTTGGGGCTATTTGCCTCTTAGTTAATTCCGCTTTTAGCCAGGCCCGATTGGTTGAAAAAATTGTAAAAAAAGGAAATGAGTTGGTCATCCCTTATGAGAAATACATTTTCCCTAATGGACTTACACTTGTTGTAAATGAAGATAATAGCGACCCCATCGTACATGTGGATGTAACTTACCATGTAGGTAGTGCAAGGGAAGAAATAAGGAAAAGTGGATTCGCCCACTTTTTTGAACACATGATGTTTCAAGGAAGTGATAATGTAGCGGATGAACAACATTTTAAAATCGTGTCTGCTGCTGGAGGAACTTTAAATGGAAGTACTTCTTTGGATCGAACCAACTACTATGAAACCGCCCCCAATAACCAACTTGAAAAAATGCTTTGGCTGGAAGCAGACCGAATGGGTTTTTTGCTAGATGCTGTTACCCAAAAGAAATTTGAAGTACAACGCAGCACTGTAAAAAATGAAAGAGGTCAAAATTATGATAACCGACCTTATGGACTCACCTCGGAGTTTACTAGCAAAAACTTATACCCCTACGGCCATCCCTACAGCTGGTTAACCATCGGCTATCTAAAAGATTTAGACAGGGTTAATGTAGATGATTTGAAAAAATTCTTTCTGCGTTGGTATGGACCAAATAATGCCACTCTTACCATTGGTGGCGACATTAAAACAGCCGATGTAGTAAAGTTGGTAGACAAATATTTTGGTAAAATACCTTCAGGGCCTGCAGTTGAAAAAACAGTGTTGCCAGCAGTGAAAATTGAATCTAACCGATATGCTTCCTATACAGATAACTATGCTCGTTTACCCATATTGTCAAAAACTTACCCAACCGTAGCTAGTTATGACAAGGATATGGGAGCGCTTGCCTGTTTGGCGCAAATTTTAGGTCAGGGCAAAAACTCCATTCTTTACCAACAATTGGTGAAGACCCAAAAGGCACTTTCAGCGATGGGCTATAGCCGGCTTAATGAATTGTCAGGTGAATTTTCATTTCAACTGACCCCTTACCCTGGTAATTCACTTGCGACTATGGATAGCTTATTCAAAGAATCGTTATTGGTTTTTGAAAAACGCGGTGTGACAGATGAAGACATTGAAAAATTCAAGGGTGCCATCGAAGCACAATATATCAATGGCCTTCAAAGTGTAGCCGGTAAGGTTAGCCAGCTTGCTGCTTTTAATACCTTCACTGGTAACCCAAATAAGATTGGTGAAATGCTGAATATGTACCAGAGGGTTTCCAAAGAAGATGTATGGAGGGTTTATAACCAGTACATAAAAAACAAACCTAGTGTAACCATCAGCGTATTAACAAAAGGCCAATCCGTTAAACCTGCTGCTGCTGACAACTATACTATTGACACCACTCAATATACAGCTCCCAATTATGGGTATAGTGGCTTGACCTATACAAAAGCCAAAGATATTTTTGACAGAAAAAAAATACCTGGAAATGGACCAAACCCAATTGTAAAGGTCCCGCCTTTTTGGAAAACGAATTTACCCAATGGCATAAAAGCGATTGGCACATTAAGCAGTGAACTGCCCCTCGTAGATATTTCCATCACCATACCTGGAGGACATTTGGCACAAGCAACAGACACTTCGAAAATTGGATTGGCTGGCATTACAGCTAGCATGTTAGCTGAAGACACCAAAAAATATACAGCAGAACAATTGGCAGTAGAACTCCAAAAAATTGGAAGTTCCATTTATGTAACACAAGAACTGGAAGGAATCACCTACAATGTTCAAAGCCTTACCAAAAATCTTCCAAAAACATTAGAGCTACTTGAAGAACGTATGTTTAGTCCAAATTTCACGGCGGCATCTTTTACCCGTTTGCAAAAGCAGGCACTGGAAGGATTTAAACAACTCAAGGCACAACCTGCCGCCATTGCAAGTGCTATAATTGATCGAATTAATTATGGAAGCAACAATATTTTAGGACTGAGTGATAATGGAACTGAATACACCATCAAAAATCTACAACTGAAAGACATTCAAAATTACTATGATAATTTCATGACCTCTCAGGGAACAAAAGTAGTAGTAGTAGGCGATATCAGTCAAAATGAGGTGATATCAAAATTAGCATTCCTAAATCGCCTACCCAACAAGAAAATAAATATTCCTTTGCCTAGTGAAGCACCAGCCATTACAAAAAGTAGGATTTACTTGGTGGATGTTCCCAAAGCAGCTCAAACAGAATTTAGGGTAGCCAAAGTTACAGGCCTAAAATTTGACGCCTCAGGTGAATACTACCGATCATTACTTATGAACTATTCCCTAGGAGGTGCCTTCAACAGTAGGTTGAACTTAAACTTACGGGAAGACAAAGGTTGGACTTATGGAGCAAGAAGCGGCTTTTCTGCAAATAAATATACCGGCCTCTTTCAATTCAGTGCAGGTATTCGGGCAGATGCTACTGATAGTGCACTAGTTGAAATAATGAAGGAATTAACTACCTATGCAGCCACAGGAATTACTGCCGAAGAATTGGCCTTTACCAAAAGTGCCATAGGCCAACAAGATGCCCTGAAGTATGAAACGGGTAACCAGAAAGCTGGTTTCATTGGTCGTATCCTAACCTATGACTTGCCAGCAAATTTTGTTGCTACACAAAATAAAATATTAGCCGCTATCACTAAAAAGGAAATCGATGCAGTAGCCCATCAATGGATCACTACCGATAAAATAAATATTTTACTTGTAGGCGACAAAGCAAAAATTTTACCGGGATTACAGAAACTTGGTTATGAAATTGTAGAATTGGATAGCGATGGTAATAAAAAATAAGTTTTCACATCATTACAAAGGGGGACTGTATTCATACAGTCCCCCTTTGTATAAAATACCTCAATCAAAGTTACTAGTAGCCAGTTTTTTCAATACTATTATCCTTACTAAAACCTATCTTTATAGCAATGGCTACATACTTACTTATAACGATTTTTATTCTGGGGTATTTTGCAATTGCTTTTGAACAACCATTGAAATTAAATAAAGCAGCAGCAGCTTTATTAACGGGCGTCTTATGCTGGACGATTTATATATTGCAAAGCCCTTCATCAGTAACAGTTAGTAAACAGCTATTTGAACACCTTGGAGAAATTGCTTCTATCTTGTTTTTTTTACTGGGCGCCATGACAATTGTTGAGCTGATAGACTCGCATAGTGGTTTTGAAATTATTACTCAGAAAATTACCACTACTAGTAAACAGCGACTCTTATTTATTGTAACAGGAATTACATTTTTACTTTCGGCACTACTGGACAATCTAACCACCGCTATCGTGATGACATCCCTTTGTGCGAAAATTTTATCAGAAAAAGAAGATCGGCGCTGGTTTGCCGGAATGATTGTGATTGCAGCCAATGCAGGAGGAGCTTGGTCTCCACTCGGAGACGTTACCACCACTATGCTCTGGATTGGTGGACAAATAACAGCTTTCAATATCATACGGGAGCTATTATTACCCTCCTTATTGTGTTGTGCAGTTCCGCTTCTAATTATGGGTCGACGTTTTAGCGGAAAGTATTTCATCCCTTCCGCCATTCAAGAAAGGTTACTGAAAGAAAAAAAGGAAAGCAATATTATACTTGTTGCAGGAATTATCTTGTTGATTTTTGTTCCAGTATTTAAAACCATTACAAACCTTCCACCATTTATGGGAATGCTGGGAGCGCTCAGCATCATGTGGGTCATCAACTCAATGATTCATAAAAAGAAGGAGACAGCCTATGCAGAAAAATATACGGTGGCCAGGGCTTTGCAAAGAATAGATACCCCGAGTATATTGTTTTTTCTGGGAATATTGCTTTCAATAGCAGCATTGCAATCTTATGGAATATTAAAAATGGCTGCCGTCTACCTGAGCCATTCTCTTCACAATGATTACCTCATCGGTATTGCACTGGGTATCCTTTCCTCCATAGTAGATAATGTACCCTTGGTAGCCGCTACTCAGGGAATGTATGATTTATCCATCTATCCAACTGGTCATCCATTTTGGGAGTTTCTTGCTTTAACTACCGGCACAGGAGGCAGTGCCATCATCATAGGTTCTGCAGCAGGTGTTGCGGTGATGGGCATCGAGCAAATTGATTTTATCTGGTACCTTAAAAAAATCAGCTGGTTAGCTATTATTGGATTTATAGCGGGCATCACTGTGTTTCTTTTGGAAGACGGTATTTTATTTTAATGGGGAATTTTTAAACGATTATAAATAAGCAACTGTTTACCACTATTTTATTTAAAAAATATCAATTAGTTTTTAAACCAAATTGCCAGTATTCCAATTGAGGAATGTGCACTAATTGGATATTTGGCAATACAATAATTATTACTGAAATGAAAGCGATTTTTTTAACCAAAAACGGTGCAGCTAAGAACGCATTTGAACTGAGGGAAACACCTACTCCTATACCTGCAGGTGGACAAGTGTTAATAAAAGTAGAGTCCTTTGGATTAAACTTTGCCGACGTAATGGCACGCAATGGAATGTATGAAGACGCTCCACCCAAGCCCTGCGTGCTAGGCTATGATGTATCCGGTACGATTGAGATGATTGGCGAAGGAGTGACCCATCTAAAAAAAGGAGATCGGGTGACTGCCATGACTCGTTTTGGCGGCTATGCTGAATATGCGATTACAGATGCCAGAGCCACCGCAGTCATTCCTGCAAGTATGGACACTTCAACAGCAACTGCATTAACTACTCAATATTGCACTGCTTATTTTGCTGCTGCTGAAATGGTCAATCTTCATCCTGGTGACAAAGTGCTCATTCAATCGGGAGCCGGCGGAGTAGGAACTGCGCTCATCCAATTTGCAAAATTCAAACAATGCGAAATTTTTTCTACCGCAGGTTCTGATGAAAAATTAAAATATCTAGAAGAATTGGGTGTTCATCACCCGATTAATTATACCACGCAAGATTTTGAAAAGGAAGTAAAAAAAATAACCAATGGAAAGGGCTTGGATGTTATTTTTGATGCAGTGGGTGGAAGGTCTGTAAAAAAAGGATTTCGCTCATTGACTGCGGGAGGAAGAATCGTTTGTTATGGCGCCTCCGACATGACAAACAAAAACTTATGGGGTAAATTAAAATCAGCTATCGGCTTTGGCTTCTATCACCCTGTGATGCTGATGATGCCATCCAAGACAATGATTGGCGTCAATATGCTCAGTGTGGCTGATCAGCATCCGGAGGTTTTACAACGCTGCTTAACGGAAGTGGTTAAATTAACAGCAACCGGCGTTTTTACCCCCAACATTGGAAAAGTATTTCAAGCCTC
This sequence comes from Chitinophagaceae bacterium, assembly GCA_947472215.1. GTDB lineage: Bacteria > Bacteroidota > Bacteroidia > Chitinophagales > Chitinophagaceae > Ferruginibacter. The sequence goes on along the minus strand of CANJAW010000007.1, from coordinate 737 downwards.
CGAAATTGCAGCAGCACATGAATACCTTGAAAAAAGAAAAAGTATTGGAAAAATAGCCATTCAATGGTAATGCAAATACTCAATCGATCGACTTAAATAAAAAATGTTTTTTTAAACCCAACTTAGCTAAATCAATAATGGCCAACCCTATCTATCCTTGCTTGTGGTTTGACGGACAATCGCAGGCTGCAGCAGACTTTTACTGCTCCGTATTTCCTAACTCCAAAATACTTTCGGCCAACCCTATGGCCGTTGTTTTTGAATTGAATGGTCAAAAATTTATGGGCTTAAACGGTGGGCCAGAATATACATTCAACGAGGCTATTTCTTTTGTAGTTAACTGCGAAACACAGGAAGAAATCGATCATTATTGGAACAGATTTGCCGAAGGTGGTCAAGAAGGAAAATGTGGTTGGATAAAAGATCGATTCGGCGTTTCATGGCAAATTATCCCAACGATTTTGGGCAAACTGATGAGCGACCCCGAAAAAGCACCCAAAGCGATGTATGCTTTTATGCAAATGAAAAAAATGGATATTGAAAAATTAATGCAGGTATAACAAAACAGGTAACTAGAAAGCCTTTAACTTATTGCCTCTTTTTTCTTTGGGTTTAGGTGTTTAGAGGTTGAGGGGGTTAGTTTGTGGGCAGCATAGTGAAAACTTTAAATTTTACTTTGTAAAGCATTTTCTCAGATTTAGTATAATATTGTAAAAAATTATCACTCATTTATTAAT